>CAKAQU010000001.1 GCA_916720335.1 uncultured Moraxella sp.
GATTTGTAAATCAGCTTTATTTACGGGTATTAACAAATAGTCTACTGCACCTGATTTTAATGCGGTAAGTGTTGATGTAATGTCATCAATCCCTGAAAAAATCAGCGCTGGTGGATTGTGAAATTCACGATTTAATACCTGATAAAATTCATGAACATTAGGAGTGTGAGCACTCAATAAAATCACATCGGGCTGACGCGCTTTAACTTCTGGAATAATTTCCTCTAAACGTTCCACCTGTGCTGTTACTCGATGACCTAAACTTTCAACTAAACTGGCTAAATGTTTACGTACTGCCAATTCCGCATCACAAATGATTACTTGCATAACAAACACCTGACACCTTTTTTTTCAATCATTATTAACTAAAATTTTTACCTAAATTATTTGTAATTAGAAAAATCAAATCATGATTCTTATTTATCCAAAATTATCGCATCGAATCGATTTGTCAATTACAAAAACAAAACACGTTTTGCATCAATCAGACAAATCAACAAACTTTTTCTATAAATGGTTTGTAATTAAAAAGTTGATAAAAAACCGTATATTACACTTCATCCCCTTTTTAAAACCATTTAGTTACAAAATAACTACGAACAACCCTATAAAGTGCGACAAACTTCCGATACATGGTTATACTTTTAATGCTGCAAATGCTGTTCCAACTTTTTTATATCTATTTATAAATTTAAAAAAATTTTAATAAAATGCTTAAAAATTAAGCGTTTATTACAAAAAAATCTATCTTTAAAAGTTGATTTTACCGTTTTATTTTGCTGCTTTTAGGGCTGTATAAATTTTTTTTGGATAAACTTATAAGGTTATTGTGCTTCATGTTAAAATAGCTTTTATAAAAAAATGATGACGTGAATTATTGTGTTTTATCCATTGAAATTAGGTGAATAACTATGACGGGACATAATCAATCAGGACAGATGTGGGGAGGGCGATTTAATGAGGCAACCGATAGTTTTGTTGCTGAATTTACCGCATCAGTTAATTTTGATAAACGTATGGCAAAAGAAGACATTCAGGGTTCTATTGCTCATGCAACCATGCTTGGCAAATGTGGCATTATCAGCACAAGCGAAAGCCAACAAATCATCAATGGGCTGACTCAAATTGAGCAAGAAATTGACAGTGGAGAATTTGTCTGGTCAGTCGCTTTAGAAGATGTACATATGAATATTGAGTCCAGACTCACCGCACTGATTGGCGATGTTGGTAAAAAATTGCATACAGGACGTAGTAGAAATGACCAAGTTGCTACCGATATTCGCCTGTATTTACGCAATCAAACGGACGTGATTTTATCACTGCTTACCCGCTTGCAAACGGGGCTTTTAGAGCTTGCTGACAAACATACCAATACCATCATGCCGGGTTTTACCCATTTGCAAACAGCTCAACCAGTTAGTTTCGCTCATCATGTCATGGCATGGTTTGAAATGCTGCTGCGCGATAGTGAGCGTTTTTGCGACACCAGAAAACGCATCAATCAAATGCCACTTGGTAGTGCAGCATTGGCTGGCACAACGTACCCCATTGACCGAAATATTACTGCTAAACTTCTAGGATTTGAAGGAATTTGTCAAAACTCACTGGATGCAGTTTCTGATAGAGATTTTGCGATTGAATTTGCCGCCAATGCGTCCATTTTGATGATGCATTTATCTCGTATGAGCGAAGAGATTATTTTATGGATGTCTGCCCAATTTGGTTTTGTGTATGTGCCTGACCGTTTTTGTACTGGTTCAAGCATCATGCCTCAAAAGAAAAACCCAGATGTTCCTGAACTGGTGCGTGGCAAGGCGGCTCGTGTGTTTGGTCAATTAACCACACTATTGACATTGATGAAAAATCAGCCCCTAGCTTACAATAAAGACAATCAAGAAGACAAAGAACCTCTATTTGATTGTGTGGACACTTTAACAGGCTCTTTACTTGCTTTTGCTGATATGCTGCCAAATCTTGTGCCAAACGAACAAAACATGCGTGCTGCGACGATGAAGGGCTATGCCACAGCTACGGATTTAGCAGATTATTTGGTAAAAAAAGGTTTGCCATTTCGCGATGCTCATGAGGTGGTGGGCAAAACCGTTGCATTGGCAGTAAGCCAAAATATAGATATCAGTGAATTATCCTTGGAACAATTGCAAGAATTTTCACCATTAATAGAAAACGACGTATTTGATTGTTTGACGTTAGAAGGGTCGCTAAATGCTAGAAATCATATTGGCGGAACTGCTCCAAATCAAGTTAAACAAGCCATTAAAAACGCCAGAAAGCGCATAAAAAACGTATTAGGACAGCCTGATGAATCATAACGCACCCATTTGTATTTTTGATATTGAGACCATTCCTGATACTCAAACAGGTAAATTGCTGTACCCACAGCTTGCTGATTTATCTGAAGAGGAAGCGATAACGGAGCTGCAAAAAATTCGCCAAGAAGAGGCAGGTAGTGATTTTATGCGACTTCCTTTGCATAAAATCGCATGTTTATCGTTTTTGTGGTTTGAAAATCAAACCTTAAAATTGCATTCTTTATCACTAGAAAACCATGACGAACAGGGAATTTTAAGCACGTTTTTGCGAGCATTTAATAAAAAACCAACGCTGATTTCGTGGAATGGTGCAAATTTCGATTTACCAGTGCTGCTTTATCGTATGGCGCACCATAAACTTAATGCAACCGCCTTACTGCAGGGTAATAACAGCGCTAAAGGTTATTTAAATCGCTACAGTCAAAGTCATATTGACCTGATGCAAAAATTTTCCTTTGAGGCGTGGGGTAATAAACAAAAACTGGATATTATTGCCAGTCTTTGTGGGTTTGCTGGTAAGGGAGAAATTGATGGTCATCAGGTTGTACCAATGGTATTAGAGGATAGATGGCAAGAATTGACTACATATTGTGAATCAGACGTGATTAATACTTGGTTGATTTACATTCGTTATCAGTTATTAACTGGTGAAATTGACATGCAAACAGCTGATAATGCAGTGAATTTTACCAAAAACTATTTACAAACATTGACTAACGCTGATGGTAAGCCTAGACATGCCCGTTTTTACGAAGAATGAATCAAAAGGATAATTTATGAAATTAATCAGTGCCATCATCAAGCCATTTAAGTTAGATGATGTTCGTGAGGCTCTTTCTGATATAGGCATCAACGGTATTACCATTACCGAGGTGAAAGGTTTTGGCAGGCAAAAAGGTCATACCGAGATGTATCGTGGGGCAGAATATGTGGTGGATTTTTTGCCAAAAATCAAATTAGAAATTGCTTGCACAGATGATATGGTTGAGAAAATTATTGATACCATCATCAGTACAGCAAACACTAATCGAATTGGCGATGGTAAAATTTTTGTAACACCTTTGGAGCAAGTGATTCGCATCCGTACGGGTGAAACCAATGAAAACGCCCTATGAACTAAATAAAAAACGCATCTACAATGATGCGTTTTTATTTATCAAGCAATTGATGTATTATTTTTTAACCCAAGTTTGCGAACCTTTTAAGGTTTTTAAAGTTAAGCTGTTGCCATTTAATGTAATATCTGCTTTTACCGCAGGTAAGGCTCCCCAACGAGGGTCTTTTGCACGCCCTTTATATTTGCCATTTCCTTGAGATTCAACATCTAATAACACTGTTTTCCCCACAAAGGTTTTGGCTTTTTCAGTTTGTCCACTAGAGACCGTGCCAACGTATTTTGCGCCCGATTGACTGATGGTAACGACTGCTTTAGGCTGCCCGTTTTCGCTCATTTGCCAATTACCAACAATTGGGTCAGCAGCAAATGCACTTACACCTAACATTAAGCCTGCGCCAAATACCATTACTTGAGTTAATTTCATAACGAATCCTACTAATAAAACAGTTGTTAAAACAAACGTAAACCAAATATAGGCAAATTATAACAAAATTATTCACAAAATCAAGCAAAAGGATTTTCTATGCTGTCATTTTCCAATGAATTTTTGGGTAATGTTTCTGGTAAATCGTCTATTTTTTCAAAAGTTTGCCATAACTCTTTGGCAAAATCGTATAACATTTGTGCTTGTTGTTTGCCGATTTGAGTTTTTTCAATTTCAACATCACCAGCAATAAGTATGCTGTCTTGTCCGTTTTCAACGGTTAAATTGGCAATTTGTAAAACTTGACTATCGTTTTGAAAAATATCCATTTTTTTACCTTATTTAAATAAACTAAGAATAAATTTTAAAATTTCAGCAATCAAAACCGCCCAGCCGCTAGCATCTTCTTTTTGATTTTGCTGATTTTTTTTTGAGTTATTATCATCATTTTTTGTTGGGTTTTCTGCCGAAGTTGGCAATGAATAGGCTTCTTGGCGCAACGATTGGGGTAAATCAGGCATTACTGATATTCCAGTCAAATTGGTAAGTTCATCTAAGCTAATAACCTGCATTTGACTGTTCTCAGTGTTGGCAGAATAATAAACCCCCGCTTTTTGAATGGATGGTAGGTAAACGGCTTTAAAAAAATGGCTTGGAACAAGCACGCCTGCACCAATTTTTTGGATATTTTTACCAGAAAATGCCACGCCTGTAACTACGTAGGCGCTGCCGTATTTATTGACCAAATAGCGCGTGCTGGATTCTATTTTTCGCCAATCACCGCGATTATGCGTGCCATTTTGCGGGGCAATATTAGCAAGGCTAAAACTATCAAACTGCTGTGATGAGTTTGCCATATCACCGTTTGGCGCCAAATGCCCTCTGTCAAATCCAGATTGTCGGTAATCGGATAATAAGGCTTGAGCAGATTTTGGTAGACGACTTTCTTCATGAAAGTTATCTTCTCGGGTGAGAGTTTTGGCTCGCCGAATGCGTTCTTTGGTTAAAAATTCTGCAGACCAAATTGGCGTTTTGGAAATCCCCGAATAAAGCACCGCAAACCCATCAAAACACAACTCATAAGTTTTTTTGGCAAGTTTCTCGCCTTTAGTGCCAACAAGTTGGGGTGGGGTATTTTGATAAAAATTGTCAGGACAGCTGGTGAAATTTTGAGCGGTTTTTTCGCTATTTACATTTTGACCAAGGTGAATATCATTTTTGGCAATCGCCGTTTGAGCGGACAACAACAAGGTTAAACCAGTAAATAAAACTGAAATTTTCGTCATTAATGTTCCTTTTGATTGTTTTTCATACAAAGGATAGAAAAACCGTAAAATGACCTTATTATAGCCATTTCTAAGTCAAATGAAAATTTTATGCCTAAAAATTCACACTTTTCCCAAAAAATACTCACCTGGTTTGAAACATCCGGTCGGCATGATTTGCCATGGCAGCAGCACAAAAAAGAACAAAGTGATATTTATGCAGTATGGTTATCTGAAATTATGTTGCAGCAAACCCAAGTCAGCACAGTGATTCCTTATTTTCAAAGATTCATTGCAAAATTTCCAACGGTGATTGATTTGGCGGCAGCAGACTGGGATGAGGTTGCCAATCTTTGGGCAGGGCTAGGTTATTATGCGCGTGCCAAAAATCTGTATCAAGGGGCAAAACAAGTGGTGGATTTTATAAAGCGCACAGGTAATTTCCCTCAAAGTGTTGACCAGTGGCAAACCATTAAAGGAGTTGGGCAATCAACTGCTGGGGCGATTGTGGCGATGGGAGTTCGTGGATTTGGAGTGATTTGTGATGGCAATGTCAAACGCGTTCTGAGTCGGTGGGCGATGATAAGTGATGATATCAATAAAACGGCAACTCAAAAACAGCTTTGGCAGCTTGCCCAAGCACTTACGCCCAAACACGATAGTGGAAAATACGCTCAAGCGATGATGGATTTAGGTGCAACTATATGCACCAAAAATCGCCCAAAATGCACACTTTGCCCAATTAGTGCGGATTGTCAAGCCTATCAAAAAGCCAATCCTATCAATTATCCTGTTAAAAACAAAAGCAAAGAAAAACCCAAACGTTATAGTTTTGCATTTCAGCTTATTCAGGAAAATACAGCAAAAACACTGTGGCTGAAACGTCAAAGTGTAACCAAACATCACGGTATTTGGGAAGGTTTATGGTGTTTGCCACTGTTGGATAGTGATGTGCCATTTGATGGTGATACCTATCAGCCATCGTTTAATCAGGGATTGGGTAATTGCCAACTGGGCGAAACTGTATTGTTTGAAATGCTCAAAAATAAACCTTTGCCCACATCCGTTATCCGTACCATCAAACACACGTTATCGCATTTTCATTGGTATTTAACGTTGGTTGAGTTAAAAATAAGTCCAGCACTGGCAGCAGAAATTGAGCAAAGATTAATTAAAAATAACGTTTCTTTTCGTTGGCAAGCCTGCAATGATGGTTTTGCTAAACCAAAAGCAATGATAAACCTGCTGCAGTAGCTATTTATTATCAATAGGATACGATTAATAAGATTAAAATTGACGCACTTGCAGCCAATCTACGATAGTAGCTAATAAATTATTATCACCAAAATCGGCAATGTAAATTTTTGCTTGATAAAACAGCGAATCCGCGTACTTTCTGGCATTGTCAACCCCAAGCAATTTAACGTAAGTGGATTTTTGTAATTTTTCATCTGCCCCTGCCATCTTTCCAAGGGTTTGAGTGTCTGCTACCACATCTAAAACATCGTCTTGCACCTGAAAAGCAAGTCCTAAACACCGGGCGTATTGTTGCAAATTATGCATATCTTCATGATTTGCAGATGCACATGCCGCCCCCATTAAAACTGCCGCTTCAATCAATGCGCCTGTTTTGTCTTGATGGATGCATTCTAACTGGTTCTGTGATAGTTCTTGATTTTCGCCATTTAAATCCAGTTGCTGTCCTGCCACCATACGTCTGGCACGCGGTGCTAAAATCTGGATTAAAAATAAAGCAGTTTGTTGCTGGTTTTCAGTTAAGTCTGTTGTTAGTATTTCAAATGCCAATGATTGTAAAACATCACCAGTGAGTAATGCTGACGCTTCGCCATAAACTTTATGACAGGTTGGTTTGCCTCGTCGTAAATCATCATCATCCATACATGGCAAGTCATCATGCACTAAAGAATAACCATGAATTAATTCAACAGCAAGCATGGCTTTTTGAACCAAAGAATGATTTTGGGATAATTTGGACATGCCATTTAGCGTTAAAAATGTCGCCAAAGTTAACATGGGGCGTACTCTTTTGCCGCCATTTGCCATCGCATAAAATGCTGCTTCTGCTAAAGGTTTGGGTAAATTGGCCTGAGTTAGTAGGTTGTGTAGCTGTGTTTCAAGCTGTGATTGTGTGGTTTTTTGCAGTTCTTGGATAAGCATATTGTTCTTTGTACCTACATTGTATTAAAAAATATGCTTATCATACTGCAAAAATGAAAAATTTATAAATTTTTTATAAAAACACTTGCTAAATTTTAAAAATATGCTATTATACGCAGCGTTGTTACTTGATACAACTTGGCGCGATAGCTCAGTCGGTAGAGCAACGGATTGAAAATCCGTGTGTCGGCAGTTCGATCCTGCCTCACGCCACCATATTTAAACCCCCTAGGAAACTAGGGGGTTTTAACTTTTTAGCTTTAAATCATTATCAGATTAAAACTTACCCAATAAAAAAAGAGCCTGAAAATTGGCTCTTTTTATTCACATTAGAAAAATTTTCTAGTGAATTACTTTTTAGCAGCGTCAGCAGCGGCTTCTGCACCAGCTTTAGCAGCGTCAGCAGTAGCTTCAGCGGCACCTTTTGCAGCGTCAGCACCAGCTTTAGCAGCGTCAGCAGCGGCTTCTGCACCAGCTTTGGCAGCGTCAGCAGTAGCTTCAGCAGCACCTTTTGCAGCATCTTTAGCGGCTTCTGCACCAGCTTTGGCAGCGTCAGCAGTAGCTTCTGCACCAGCTTTGGCAGCGTCAGCAGTAGCTTCTGCAGCGTGTTTGGTAGCATCTTTTGCAGCATCAGCAGCGTCAGCGGCAGCTGCACCAGCTTTAGCGGCATCTGCAGCAGCAGCAGGTTTTGCAGCATCAGTAGCTTCTGGTTTTGGTGTGTCAGCTGGCTTATCAGCTGGCTTTTGGCAAGCAGTAAGAGCTAGTGATGCGATTAAAGCAGTAATAGCTAATTTAGCTTTCATACATTTCTCCATTGAGTGAATAACAGAAAAAAACCTAAATTTTTACACAATACATCTTAAATTATGGGTTCCTTTCTTTTGTTTGTTCGCATTATATCTTAAAGCAAAAAAAAGTAAAAGACATTTTACACCTAATTTTTACAAAAATGTAAATATTAATGAAAATTTCATGCAGTTTTGTAATTTAGCATATAAATTTGCGCAACATAATTTAAAAATTGCATAAATTTTAATTAACTATCGCGCTCAGCCTTTGGTCATACTGGTAAAAAACTCATCATTTGTTTTAGAATTTTTTAGGCGGTCAAGTAAAAATTCGGTTGCAACGCTGTCTTCCATGGGTTGTAAAAGTTTGCGCAGTACCCAAACGCGTCGTAATGTTTCCTCATCCAGCAGACGCTCCTCACGGCGAGTGCTGGATTTTTTGATATTAATAGCGGGGAAAATACGTCTTTCTGCCAAATCGCGTTCAAGTGTGATTTCTTGGTTGCCTGTGCCTTTAAATTCTTCAAAAATCACACTGTCCATTTTTGAACCTGTATCAGTCAGTGCAGTTGAGATAATTGTCAAGCTGCCGCCTTCTTCAACATTGCGTGCCGCTCCAAAAAAGCGTTTTGGACGTTCTAAAGCGTGCGCATCTACACCACCAGTTAAAACTTTGCCACTAGAGGGGATAACAGTATTATACGCCCTTGCTAATCGTGTAATGGAATCCAATAAAATCACAACATCTTGTTTATGTTCAACCAGTCGCTTGGCTTTTTCAATGACCATTTCAGCTACTTGAATGTGGCGCTGAGGCGGCTCGTCAAACGTTGATGCTACCACTTCACCACGAACCGTGCGCTGCATTTCGGTTACTTCTTCTGGGCGTTCGTCAATTAATAGCACAATTACATAGCACTCTGGATGATTTTTGGTGATGGCTTGGGCAATGCTTTGCAGTAAAACGGTTTTACCAGCTTTAGGCGGAGCAACAATAATGGAACGCTGACCTTTGCCAATTGGAGCAATTAAGTCAATCACTCGTCCTGTTAAATCTTCAGTTGTACCATTACCAACTTCCAAACGCAGCTGCTGGGTGGGAAATAGTGGGGTTAGATTTTCAAAAATTAATTTATGGCGAGAGCGGTCAGGGGTGTCAAAGTTGATTTCACTAACCTTGAGTAATGCAAAATAGCGTTCCGAATCTTTAGGTGGGCGAATTTGACCTGCAATAGAATCTCCTGTTTGCAGGTTAAAACGGCGAATTTGACTTGGGCTGACATAAATATCATCTGGACCTGCCAAATAAGAACCTTCACTAGAACGCAAAAACCCAAATCCATCGGGTAAAATTTCCAGTACACCATCACCATAAATTGGTTCGCCATTATGAGCATGAGTTTTTAAAATGGCAAAAATAATATCTTGTTTGCGGCTACGTGCCATATTATCCATGCCCATTTGCTCGGCAATGTGTAGCAATTCGCCTACTGATTTTCGTTTGAGTTCGGTTAGATTCATAAGGTTATAAATAAATTATCATGATGCACAAAAAGGCATCAAATATTTGTGATGATAAGATAAAAAGATGGGAATTTCATTTAGATTGGGATAGGATTATCCCTTAGGGCTTGTTATAGTAAGGCTTTGCAAGTGTTTTGTCAATGTTTTTTGTGAATTTATCACCAATTGAGAAATAAAAATCCCAATTTACCTATGGTGATGAGTAAATTGAGACTTTATCAAAATCATCAATACAACAAGTTTGTATTTGATTATAAATACTTGTCAATCATTTGAGCAAGTTCAGCTTTTGAACGGGCGCCATGCACCGATTCTAGTTTTTCGCCATCTTTAAAAACAATCAAGGTAGGCACAAAACGCACACCAAAACGCACAGCAGTTTCAGGGTTGGACTGAGCATTGATTTTAACAACTTTGGCACGACCTTGATATTCTTCAGCAACTTGTTCCAAAGATGGCAACATTGCCAAACATGGTCCACACGATGGCGACCAAATATCAAGTAAAACAACATCGCGTCCGCCTAAAACATCGGCATCAAATGTAGCATCGGTCGTTTCAATAATATGAGACATTTCTACTCCTTATTTGTGAAAAATTTAATTAAAATTAGTTTAGATAAACTTTGGTTTGATGGTGGTCTAATTTTAACAAAACCCATTTTGTAATTTATTTAAAATGGGATGCTAGTATAGCAAATTTCAAGATGGGGTATAATTTTGTTTTATCAAGGACTGTATTTTATTTTTGAGATTTGTTTTACAATATGCTTTTATTTGTTTAATTGATTAAAGCTATGACATTAACCGATGATAGGATTAATGAGTTAAATGCTCAAGAATCTGATTACACGATTGAATTTTTTAAAAATTTCATTCAAAACATCACTGTTTATGAAGATGAAGATATTTGGGTTTTGGATAAACCCGCTGGGCTTTTGAGCGTTGATGGGCGTATTTTAAAGGTAAGTTTACAATCTCGTTTACTCAAAGTAAATCCCAAGATTAAATTGATTCATCGGTTGGATATGGATACCTCAGGACTGATTATCTTTGCTAAACATGCCGCTGCTCAAACGCATATTGGTAAACAATTTATACAGCGCTTGCCTCAAAAAGAATATCAAGCCTTAGTTTATGGTAAGATGACCTCTCAAAATGGTACGATAGATATCCCTGTGCGTTATGAACCAACCACCAAACCCCGTCATATTACGGATATTTCTTGGGCTAAACAGGCAGTAACCAATTATCAGGTTTTGGGTATTGAATCAAAAACAGACACTTTAGGTCGCACCCACGACATTACTAGAGTTCAATTATTTCCAATAACTGGAAGAAGTCATCAGCTTAGAGTGCATATGTTGCATATAAATCATGTCATGCTTGGCGACCCTATTTATGCAGAAGGCTTGGCTTTGACTTTGTTGCCACGTTTGGCTTTACATGCTCATCGACTGCGCTTAAAACATCCAACCAAAAATGTTTGGCTGCAATGGCAAAGTGATGTTCCTTTTTAATAAACTAAATGAATCAAAAAAGTTTGTAAATAAGATAAATTAAATATCTTCTAACAAAAATAAACGAGAAAAAATATGCAGTCCATCAAGACAATCACCATCGCTACTCGCCAAAGCCCGCTTGCGTTATGGCAAGCTAATTTTATCAAACAGCACTTACAGAGATTATATCCTGATATCGAAATCAAACTTTTAACCATGACCACCAAAGGTGATAAGATTTTAGATACGCCGTTGGCAAAAATTGGCGGAAAAGGTTTGTTTGTTAAAGAGCTGGAAAACGCTTTATTATCAAAACAAGCTGATATTGCTGTTCATTCTCTAAAAGATGTACCAATGGTTTTACCTGAAGGGCTGGTGATTGGGGCTTATTGTAAACGTCACGCGCCAACTGATGCTTTTGTTTCCAATCAATTTAATGCCTTAGAGGATTTGCCCGTTGGTGCGGTTTTGGGAACGTCCAGTTTAAGAAGAGAATGCCAAATTCGTGCTTATCGTCCTGATATTGTTATTAAATCTTTACGCGGCAATGTTGGCACACGCCTACAAAAACTTGATGATGGTGAGTTTGATGCAATTATTTTGGCAACGAGCGGACTGCAAAGATTGGGGCTGGATACACGCATTCGCCACGAGCTAGCCACTCACATTAGTTTGCCTGCGGTTGGTCAAGGTGCGCTTGCGATTGAATGTCGTGATGATGCTGCAATTTTATCACTGCTAAAACCACTCAATGATGATAAAACCGCCCTTTGTGTTTGTGCTGAAAGAGCCATGAACACTGAACTTGAGGGCGGCTGTCAAGTGCCAATTGCTGGTTTTGCCACTTTGAATGATGGTAATTTAACCTTAGAAGGACGGGTTGGTACACCAGATGGAAAAACATTGTTAAAAGCAAAACAAACCATCACATTAAGCCAGTTATCAATGATTGATGCTGAAAATTTGGGTAAAAGTATCGCACAAACGCTATTGAATCAAGGCGCAAAAGCGATTTTGCAACAAGTTTACGCCGCCCATGATTGAGGCTGTTTTTTTAAACACCCGCCCATTAGGCGGTCAGTACAGATTCGGTGGTAATGGATTTAATGACAAAACTCATTTATCCATAACCACTTTGGATTTACCTTTGATTGAAATTTGTACATTTGAGCCCGAACAGCTTTCCAGTAATGCACAAATAACCTTACAAAAACTGCTAACTGGATTTTTTTCAGCGATAGTGGTGGTGAGTGTGCATGCTGCTAAAAGATTGGTGTATTATTTGCAGTATTACCAAAAGGATGCTTGTTTTTTAAGCGATACAACCGTCATTGCCGTAGGTCATGCCACACAACAAGCTCTGATAAATATGGGAATTCAAGCAATCAATCCTGAAGATAATGGCTTGTCAATGAATAATGAAGGCATGCTTGGGCTAGATGTTGTTAAAAGCCTTACACCTAACGACCATCTTTTAATAATAAAAGGCATTGGTGGGCGAATGTTATTGCATGACACACTTGTTGCCAGAGGTGTTGGGGTGTTTACTTTAGATAGTTATCAAAGAAAAAAGCCCAACAATTTACTTGAAAATTTTACCCAAATTCAGCCACATATAGTCAATAAAACAACATTTGTACTTATCAGCAGTGAATTTGCTTTGAATAATTGGCAAAGTTTAAATGCTAAAGGTGATTTTATTTATTTGGCGTTTGGTGATAGGTTGTATCGTTTAGTCAAGCAGGCTTATCCAAAGGCTTGGATAGTTTTAGTGAATAACTTGCAAAAATCCCATATCCAGCATGCAGTTGCCAATTACTTAATAGATTTTAGAGATGATTATGCACCCTAAAAACCCCAATCAGTCCGATTTGCCAAATCCCATCAAAACCGACCAACAAAGCGAAAAAGCGTGGCGAGTTTTGATGCGAATTTTGTGGCTAATGATTGCGCTTTTAGGAAGCGGCATTGTTTGGCTTTACACTTCTTTTGAAACCTTATCTAGCGATGTTAATAACCGTTTAGAAAAAATCGCCACTGTCGACACTAGACTTAACGATATGGATGACCGCTTATTTGCGATGACATCGTTATATGGGCAGACGCCTACGGAAAAAAAGGTTGGTGAAAATCACGATGGTGCTTTGGTGCAAGTAGAAATGGCTTTAGCAAACGAATTGTATAAACGTGGCGAGTATGAAAAAGCTCTAACTGTTTTATCGGTGATTCGTTTGCAGTTAAATGATTTAAAAGGTTTATCTGCGCCTATTAAATCAGCACTTATCAAAAGTTTGCAAATGGATATTGAATACATTACTGCCTTAAAAAAGCAGCCTGATTCTTGGCAGGCGCACATCATTAAAATGCAAGATATTCAAGCATTTTTACGCAGACAAACCAACCAAACCAAAAATATTACTTACAACGACCTGTTATTGCATGATAGTAGCATGTTGTTATCGCTGGCAATCAGTGCTGCCACTCATCGCGATAAGGATGTGATGACAACTTATTTACAAGAATCCAAAAGTCAGTTAGAGGCTCATATTTTGGCTGTGCAAGGCAAATTTCGCCTAGAAAAAAGCGAATCGGCAACTTTAGAAACGCTTGATGACGCACTGTATGCACTTAATGATTTGCTTGCTAACAGTCCAAAAAGTACCGATTTGCACAGTATGCAATTACTTAATTTTAATTAATGTTAAAAATCAGCCCAATGTATTAAGCAAACCAAACCAGCTCTTGCAGTGCTTGTATCAAACGTAAGTTTTGTTCAGCTGTGCCTACAGTGATGCGTAAATAATCTTTGGTGCGCACATGGTTAAAATGACGAACCAAAATGCCTTGTTCGCGTAGTTTATCAGCAATATTTTGAGCGCTGAGCGTTTTGTGGTTGGGTTTAACAAAGACAAAATTGGTTGCTGACGGTAAGACCTCAAAGCCCAGTGCGGTTAGTGATTTTTCCAGTTTATTTCTTAAGTGTATGACTTCTAATCGTTTTTCTTCAAAATATTCAGAATCTGCAATGCTAGCCGCTGCCCCTATTTGTGCTAACATATCTAAAGGATAACTGTTAAAACTGTTTTTTAGGATTGTTAAAGCGGTAATTAAACTTGGGCAAGCAAACGCCATACCAACTCGCAAGCCTGCCAGTGCGCGAGATTTTGAAAAAGTTTGTACCACAACAATGTTATCAAATTCTTTAATCAATCCAATTGCCGATGCGTTTTTTGGTTCGTCAGCATAATCAATATAGGCCTCATCAATGACAATCACTGAATTTGGGTGTTCGCTGGCAAGTTTACGAATTTTATTCAAGCCCAATAAAATACTTGTGGGCGCATTAGGGTTTGCCAAGATAATGCCGCCACAAGGAATGCGATAATCATCGGTATCAATGCTAAAATCAGCCTTTAGAGGGATGCTTTGAGTGGTAATGCCATAATGTTGAGCATAAACAGGATAAAAACTGTAACTGACATCAGGCATCAAAAGCGGTCGGTCTTTGACAAAAAAACACGAAAATATCAATGCCAGCACTTCATCAGAACCATTGCCAACAAAAACATTATCGTGTGTCATTTCTGGATAATAGTGATTGTAATATTTTACGATTTCATCACGCAGAGTAATTGATTCAGGTTCTGGATATAGCCGTAAATTATCACTGCTGTTTGCTAAAGCCTCACGCATAGCGTTGATAGCTTTTGGGCTTGGCGGAAAAGGATTTTCATTAGTATTGAGTTTACATAAGTTTTCTTGTTTGGACTGTTCGCCGGGTACATAAGGATTAAGATTGCGAACCTTGGCGCTCCAAAGACGGTTGTTAATGGTCATTTTTTTCACCTTTTTTTAGTTTTATTTTATACGTTCTTAATTTGGTTATAGATTTTCATCAGTATAGCGGTAACGTGCCGATAAAGCGTGAGCGTCTAAATTTTCTTGTTTGGCTAAAATATCAGCAGTTTTTGCTAAAATTTGACTGCCTGTATCAGTGCAATAAATGAGTGATGATTTTTTGCAAAAATCATAAACCCCAAGTGGCGAACTAAAACGTGCTGTACCAGAGGTTGGCAGTACATGATTGCTGCCAGCACAATAATCACCAATTGCTTCGGGGGTGTGTCTTCCCATAAAAATCGCCCCTGCATGACGAATGTGTGTTTCAACCAATTCTGGACTATCTAATGACAGTTCCAGATGTTCTGGTGCAACCTGGTTGATAACATCAATGCCTTGCTGTCTGTCTTTTACCCAAATTAGCGCCCCACGATTTTGTAAAGCGGTTCTGGCAATCTCTGATTTTGGCAGCGATAACAAGGCTTTTTCGATGGCATTTTTTACATCTTGGAGCTGTTTTTTGCAGGTAGTTACAAAAATAGCTTGAGCAACGGTGTCATGCTCAGCTTGGGATAATAAATCCATTGCCAGCCAATCGGCATTATCTTGCTGTTCGCCTTCAGCATATACCAACACTTCGGATGGTCCTGCTATCATATCAATGCCTACCTGACCAAAAACGGCGCGTTTGGCGGCAGCAACATATTTATTGCCAGGACCTGTGATTTTATCCACTTTTTGAATACTGTTTGTACCATACGCTAATGCCGCAACTGCTTGGGCTCCACCAATGGTAATTACCGTATTAACACCTGCTAAATATGCTGCCGCTAAAACCAATGGATTAAGTTCACCATTTGGAGCAGGGACAACCATCGTGATGTTGCCAACGCCTGCAACTTTGGCAGGAATAGCATTCATCAACACACTTGATGGATAGCTTGCTAATCCTCCCGGCACATAAATGCCTACACGGTCAAGCGGCGTTACTTTTTGTCCTAATGTATTGCCTAATTCGTCTGTAAATAAAAACCCAGATTCTTTTTGGTGTTGGTGAAATGAAAAAATACGCCCAGCTGATAATTCTAAGGCGTGCTTGACGTCATCTGCAAGATTATCAAAGGCTTGCTTTAAGGTATTTGAGTCAATAAACAGCTCATTGATGCTGGTTGCAGGATGTTTATCCAACGTTTGGGTCAATTCAAGTAATGCGTTATCGCCATTTTGTCTTATTCTTTGAATGATGGTGTCCACAGTTTGAATAAGCTGATTGTCAGTTACAGTCTCAAAGGCAAGCAGAGTATTGAGCTTGTTTTGAAAATCAGGCTCTTGGCTGTTTAAAATTCTTATGCTTGACATAAAGCACCTTTATTAACAAAAATCATTTGGCAGAAAAATTCAATTCTACAGTCGGTATGACATGGTTAGCAACATATGCACACACCAACATATGAGACCTAATCACCATGTCATCATCTATCGAATAAGGTTTAGCGCTTTTTAGTAGTTCAGTAGGGCTACCTTTGGCGTTTTTTTCCGCAAACCCTCTACCTATACCTCCTTGAAATGGCGGTTTTGGTCGATGAATATCAATCGGACAATCAGCAAAGAACTGATAAGATGCTGATTTTAAATATTTATTTTCTTCACCATTTATTGGCTTGGGATTAGCAAAATTTTCTAAGACAACGTAGCCTAACTGTGGCTTTACATCAACCTTAAGCCCAATGGGTTTTTGATAAATAATGGTACTTTTGATGATAAATAGTTCACTACCATCACTATCCTTGCCAAGCACCATAAAATCATCTGACACGCTTGCTAACGCCATGACGGGTAGCAATAAACCCCATAATAACCATTTTTTCATTTTAATCTCCTTGTACCGTTTTTTCTAAAATCTGTAAAATTGGCGATAATTGGCTTAATTTACGTTTATAACTGGCAGGATTGGCAATCAGTCGTGAGGATACTTGGCAAATCTCATCTAAAGGTTCAAGCCCATTGGCGCGCAAGGTATTGCCTGTATCTACCACATCTACAATCAAATCACCCAGTCCCACAAGTGGCGCAAGTTCCATAGAACCATACAGTTTGATGATATCCACCTGCATGCCCTTGTTGGCAAAGTATTGACGGGCAACATTGGCGTATTTTGTTGCAATACGTAAGCGGCGGCTGGGCAAAGTTTGACCAGCAATGCCTGCTGTCATTAGACGGCATTTGGCAATTTTTAAATCCAGCAGTTCATAAACGCTGGCATTATATTCCATTAAAACATCTTTTCCTGCCACACCAATATCAGCCGCTCCATGTTCTACATAAGTTGGTACATCAGATGCTCGTAAAATCAAAAAATTTACATCAGGATTAGTGGTTTGAAAAATTAGCTTACGAGAATGATGAATGTCTTCCAAAGGACAAATATCAGCTTTGGCAAATAAAGGTAGTGTTTCTTCCAAAATTCGACCCTTGGATAAAGCAATGGTCAAACCGTCAAACCGTTGATTCATATTATTTTCCCTATTTTTCAAATCAAGTTAGGCAAATACCATCAAACAAATGCGATCAAATAAATATGATTAAATGTACCTTAAGATAATATCGCCTAAAATCCATTTGTAAAAACCTATGTGCAAAACGCAATATAGGCGCCATCAGCACAATCAGTTTATTTGATTCTTTGAATATTTACGCCAAGATTGCGCAGTTTATTTTCCACATCATCATAACCTCTATCAATATGATAAATGCGGTCAATAATACTTTCACCATCAGCACAAGCTGCTGCCATTACAAGCGACATCGATGCACGTAAATCCGTTGCCATAACAGGGGCAGGGGTGAATTTTTCCACGCCGGTTACAACCGCCGTATGACCATCCACTCGAATGTTTGCGCCCAAACGCTGAAGTTCTGGAACGTGCATAAAGCGATTTTCAAAAATATTTTCAATGATGGTGCTGGTGCCTTCGGCTAAACAGCATACCGCCATTAGCTGAGCTTGCATATCAGTAGGAAAGCCAGGGTGGGGCTGGGTACGAATATCAACGGCTTTTGGTCGCTTTGTCATGACTGCGCGAATCCAATCTTCGCCTGAGGTGATAACTGCCCCCATAGCTTCAAATTTTTTAAGTACGGGATGTAAAAATTCTGCTGATGTGTTGGTTGTGAGTACATCTCCACAGCTCATCAACGCGCCTGCTAGGTAGGAACCTGTTTCAATACGGTCGGCAATCACGCTAAATTCACAACCATGTAAACTATGAACACCTTCAATAGTCATTGTGGTTGTACCAATGCCATCGATTTTAGCGCCCATGGCGACTAATAAGTTAGCTAAATTGACGATTTCAGGTTCACAAGCGCAATTTTTAAGGCGGGTAACGCCATCTGCCAGTGCTGCTGCCATGATGACGTTTTCGGTTCCGCCTACGGTTACCATATCAAACGTAAAATCGCAGCCAATTAAACGACCACCTTTTGGGGCTTTGGCTTTGACGTAGCCATTTTCAACATTGATGGTTGCGCCCATCGCTTCAAAGGCTTTTAAATGTTGGTCAACAGGGCGAGAACCGATAGAGCAGCCACCTGGCAAAGAAACTTCAGCTTCACCAAAACGTGCTAAAAGTGGACCTAAAACCAAGATGGATGCACGCATGGTGCGTACCAACTCATAAGGAGCATAATAATTGCTAACAACACGAGCATCAGCAACAACCGTATTACCTTCTTTTTTGATAGCAATACCCATGCCTGAAATAAGTTTAATCAGAGTATCAGTGTCTTTTAGGGTGGGAACGTTATGCAAAACGGTTTCATCGTTTGGTAAGAGCATGGCAGCCAATAGTGGTAAAGCTGCATTTTTAGAGCCAGAAATTGCCACCTCACCAGCAATGCGGCTAGCACCAATAATTTTAAATTTATCCATAATCACCTAACCTTGTTTTTTTGCTTGATACTCTGCATGAGTCAGAGCGTGAATGGTTAGGGCGTGCATTTGACCGCCTTGAATAAAAGGGTTGGCAATGGCATAGACCATTTGCTGACGAGCGACTAGGCGTTTACCTTCAAAGCCATCATCAATAATTAAAACTTCAAATTTATTACCTTGATTGACTGCTTGAATCTGGGCGTCTTCAGCAAAATGGGGTTTGAGTAGGGCGATTAAATCGTCTGCGTTCATATATCACTCATGTTTACAAATTGATACAATAATTGTCTATTATATCAAAGCATAAGAATGATGAACACAGATTTTTATGGTGTGCTTTGAATCTTATGGATTTGCTGTACCATTATAAAGCTGAACGTAACTGCTGGTTGGGGTTTCTTGCATACGCACCGTGGTTGCGCCATACATTTTTTGTTCTGGTGCGTGTGCAACCATATCGTTGGGTGAATTATCACTCATGATGTCGCTGGCGTTTAATTCTTCGCCATTATCGGTAACCAAGGTTGCTAGCAGCACCACTTTTTCCATGCCCATAGTGTCTTCAATGGCCTCAATAATTTGACCTTGTTGAACTGGGGTGAGATAGCCCATAAGATAAACAACATCACTACGTACGGTCATTTTATACTGTGAATTAGCTTTACTTCCATGAAGGGTAATTTTAGCGCGAATCTTAGACTTTAAAAAGTTCTCATGAGCAGTATGACTTGGACTTTTTGCTGTTGAATTCACAGTCAAATAATTGTATACCTTTTTAACATCACGCATGGATTCTGCCATTTTTGTGATGCCTGCTTTGACTTCTTCATTTGGTACTTCGCCAGTGAGTAATACTTCACCACGAAAGCTATCAGCAACGACACGAAGTGTGCGTTCGTTCATGTTTTCAAGACCTGCAACATTGGGTAAATTCTTAATCAAAGTGTGTTCAATACCCTCGTCTATCATGCGTTCAGGTAGAGTGCGGTTTAGTACAGGTACACCATAGTTATTATTAGCGGTAATTGGTTGGTTGGCACATGCACTTAAAATCCCTGAAATTATTATGGTGAAAACCATTTTTATAGCTGCTGCTTTCATTGTTTTGCCTCTGACTTCATTAATGTTAATTGGTATAACTGCTTAAAAGATAAGCGAAAATTTACCAATTAATAACTCTTAATTATACCTAAGCAAAAATCACGCCAGCTAAAAGATATTCTCCAACCATTCAGCCCCTATATTCTGCTTTTTGTCGTAATTAAACACAATTGCATCAAATCGGCATGGCAATTTGGCATATTTTGGGTGTTGTTGCAAAAAATATTCGGCAGTATTTTGTAGGCAATGCTGTTTAGAGGTGATAATGCTTTGGCTGGCATTTGCATAATTGCTTTTTTTTCGAGCACGTACTTCTATAAACACCAAGACAGCTGTTGGTTTTTTAAGCTGGCAAGCAATAATGTCAATTTCACCTATTTTAGGTATGTTAAAATTGCTTTGAATGATGACAAAACCACGATAAGCCAGCCAAAGTTTGGCATAAGCCTCAAAATAATCACCAATTTGCTTGCTTGTTGGTATGTATGAGATTTTATTCATAATGTTTGTGGTTTTATTTAACTTAAAAAAAGAGTTTAATCAATGAAATTAAGAATTATCAGTATCGGACACAAAGCTCCAACTTGGGTGCAAATGGGCTTTGATGAATATTTTAAGCGTATTTTACCAATGATTACCGTACAAGTTGTTGAAATACCGCCCGTTAAAAGAAGCAAAAATCCATCAGCAGGTGAAATTGATAAATGTAAACTCCAAGAGGGTGAGCTGATTTTGGCGGCACGATTACCTAAAGAAAAACTATGGGTTTTGGAAGTAACGGGTAAAATGCTCTCTACTGAAACGCTCGCTGATAGATTAAGTTATGCCATGCAAGATGGTCAAGACGTGGCACTGGTTATTGGTGGTGCTGATGGTGTATCTAAGGCAGTGTTGGCAGCGGCAGATTTTAAATGGTCATTGTCGGATTTAACCTTGCCCCACCCTTTGGTTAAAGTGATTTTGATGGAGCAGTTGTACCGAGCCATGAGCATTATCCATCATCACCCTTATCATCGTGGAGGTTGATTGATGTTGAATCAATATTTCTAATTCCAAAAGGAATGTGCACCGATGGTAAGATATCAATGGTATTGTCCAAATGTACTTTTTGGTCATCAAAGAAAATTTGTGGGTTGAGCGCTTTTAAAATCTCTCGTTTTGACACTCCACCTAAGAAAAAAGCTTCATTAATGTGGACGCCCCATTGTCTGATGGTGTGAATTACTCGTTTGTGTGATGGAGCGCCACGAGCTGTAACAATGCTGATGCGTAGTTTGGGAGTATAATCATTGTTTCGGCTGGCAAATACTTCTTCTTGAATTTGAATATCAGATAGCTTTTTTAAAAAATGAGCAAGCGGTCCAGGATTGTGCGCAGTATCTTGATGCAATTCTTCATACTCATGAAAACCATTAAGACCTTTGTCAGCAAAGACTTTTTCGGCACTATCATCGGCAAGCACCCCGTCAAAATCTAGCGCCACTCTTAGTTCGTCATCGTTTTTATTGTCTGTGATGTGTGATTTTAAAACATGGCCTGCGGCAAATCCTTCATTGATGGCTTTTTGTACATCATCTTGGTTGGAAGATAAAAATAAATCAATAGATAATGCATTAATGTATTTATGTGGGTAACGTCCTTCTAAAAATAATGCTCGTGAAATATTTAGATTGTGATATTCAATTGAATTCATAACCCGAAATCCTGTATCAGGATCATTTTTGGATAATAAAATAACTTCTATTGGTGGGTCTTCTGGATTAATTTGATTAATTGATAATAGTTTTTCAATAAAAGCAAAAGCTACTCCTTTTTGCAATGGCATTGATTGCATTTGTCGTTGATAATGCCGATATGCTTGTGTGCCTTGTTCACGAAATACTTTATCAGAATCTGATAAATCAAATAATGCACTTGAGGCAAGTCCAATAACTAAACGGTTTGTTAAATCATATGCCATTTTAAACCTTTTATCATTTCATTTATTGGTTAAATTATTTAATAACCAATTGATTGTAAAATAATTTATTTAATAATCAATTCTAATAATTAATAACACTTTTTATCTTAATTACAACATAAAAAAGACGTAAACCCATCAATTTTATTCAATTTTCAATAAAAAATTAACAATAATTATACCAAAATGATTCAAATCCTTAAAATTTTGGTAATTCTATCGTGGCGTATTAGAACAATTTTTGTTATGATACACCGCCTATTCTTTATAAAATTATATTGAGATAATTTATGAAAACTGTAAAAACACTTCTTTGCACCAGTTTAGTTGCAGCACTTTTAATGATGACAGGTTGTAATAATACCGCAAAATCTGTCAATATTACTGATAAAAGTCCAGAACTTGAACAAGTTGGTTACAGTCTTGGGTATTTGATCGGTAGCAATAATAAAAATGATATTCCTGATTTAAATATTGAAGCCTTTGAAAAAGGCATTCGTGATGGTTATTCTGGCGATGAAAAAAAACGTGCTTTGACCCAAGAACAAATGGAAAAAGTACTGATGGAATATCAGAAAAAACGTGAAGCTGAAATTACCAAAGAAGTAGAAGCTAAAGCCAAAGCTAATAAAGAAGCTGGCGAAAAATTCTTGGCAGAAAATGAGAAAAAAGAAGGGGTGCAAAAAACCGCTTCAGGTTTACAGTATAAAGTGATTACTGAAGGCACTGGTGCAAAACCTAAAGCAACGGACACCGTTACTGTACACTATGAAGGTAAACTGATTGATGGTAAAGTATTTGACAGCTCTTATGAACGTGGTGAGCCTGTATCATTTCGCCTAAACGAGGTTATCAAAGGCTGGACTGAAGGTGTGCAATTGATGAATACTGGCAGTAAGTATGAACTGTATATCCCATCTGATTTGGCGTATGGTGAAACAGGCAATCCTAATATTGAACCAAATAGTGTGTTGATTTTTACGGTTGAGTTATTGGATGAAGCTGCCGCCAAAAAAGCTCAAGCTGATGCTAAAGCTAAGCAAGAAGCTCAAATGGCGGAACTTCAAAAGCTAGCACAACAAACTAAGCCAGAAGAAGCTAAAAAAGAAGTGGCAAAATAATTCATTATTCTGCAAAACCAAGTGGTTGCCGCTTGGTTTTGTCGTCGTTTGAATATGGGTTTTTGCTGTTGATAAAGATTTAATGATTAAGCAATATTTTTCGGACCTGATATGATTGACAAGCAAAACTTGCCTTGTGATGATTTTACTCATCAAACTGTTTTATTGCATGAAACAGTAGATGCGGTTTTAGGTGGTCGTCAAAATGCTTCTGGGATATTTGTTGATGCTACATTTGGGCGAGGTGGTCATAGTCAATTATTGCTTGATTACTTAGCAGATGATGCGCGTTTGCTTGTTTTTGATAAAGACCCTCAAGCCATCAAAACCGCTCAATATTTAGCCAATCATGACAGTCGTATTTTAGTGGTTCATGATAGTTTTGCTAATCTAGCCACTCATTTAAAACAGCTTGATATACCATTGGTTGATGGTATTTTGGCAGATTTGGGGGTATCAAGCCCACAGCTTGATGATGGCAGTCGTGGTTTTAGTTTTATGCGTGATGGTTTGGTGGATATGCGCATGGATACTACACGCGGGCAATCGGTTGGGCAGTGGCTGGCGACAGTTGACGAAGAAACACTCGCTAATGTTTTGTATGAATATGGTGAAGAGCGCCACTCTCGCAGGATTGCCAAAGCCATCAAACAGATGGATAATTATGATTCAACCTTAAAACTTGCTGAAGTAATCAAAGCCGCTCATCCTGCTTGGCAAAAAGGCAAACATCCTGCAACACAAAGTTTTCAGGCATTAAGAATTTTTATTAATAACGAATTGGGCGATATCAAAACTTTTTTAAATCAAAGTTTGACCCATTTAAAGCCTAATGGACATTTGGCAGTGATTAGTTTTCATTCACTTGAAGACCGTTTAATTAAACAGTTTTTAAACAATCACAGTCGCGGCAAATGGGATGGAGACGACCAATTATTGATTGCACCAAAACGCACAAAATATTTTGATAAACCCAAACGCATCAGTCCAAGTTTGGATGAAATTCAGCGTAACCCTCGAGCTAGAAGTGCTTATTTGCGCGCCGCCAGACGAAACGATGCACCTATAATAGACGTTTTATGATAACAGATGACCCATCTTATGAAAAAACATAAAATAAACCAATTGGTAACTGAAGATTCTGATTTTTCAAATGTCAAAGACCCGATCGGGTTGTATTGGTTGATTTTAGTGTTTTGTTCAGTATTGATTTTGATGACGGGCATATCTATTGTTATTCAGACCCAGGAACGTCATCAAGTTTATCATCATTTACAAGAATTAAAAAAACAACATGACAACTTGTTGATTGAAGAGCAGCGTTTATATATTGAGCAGCAGACCTTTAGTGCCACCTCGCAAATTGTTAAGCGTTCTGTTGATGAATTGGGGATGTTTTTTCCTACCAAAAACAATAAACAAGTGATTAATCTAGAATCAGAACAACCCTCCAAAACCAATGAGGGCAAGCCATGAGTCATAATAATAAATCCAAAAAACTTGCTGAAAAATTAAAACAAATCGGCAGTCTTGACAAACAAACCGATAAAATTGGACGTAAAAAAATCCGAAGGGATAGAAAAAGTGTTACCTTAATGGGCGGTTTGCATGATATTAACCGCTTTCGGTTGATTTGGGTAATAATGGCTATTTGTATTTTTATGCTTGCCAAACGAGCGCTTGATTTACAAGTGATTAATGCTGATTTTTATGTTCAAAAAGCAGATGGTTTTATTACTTCGCGACAAGTTTTAACTACGCAAAGAGGCATGATTTTGGATGTCAATGGTGTGCCATTAGCCGCCAGTGCGCCTTTGACGACCGTGATTTTTGATGCTCATCAGTATGCTGAAACTTATTATCAAAAACGAAAATTGCTGCAATCTACCCAAGATGAAAAACAAAAGACGCGATTTACCCAAGAGCTTGAAAATATGGATTTGGCTAAAATTTCATCATTAACCAAAATTCCTTATAATGAATTGGCTCAATTGGTTAATCTTAAAACGAACATTGATGTTAGAAATTTAGAAGAGGTCAAAAAGGCACTACCAGAAGGCAAGAATTCCCGTCGCTTGATTTTAATGAATAAAGTCATACCAGAAATGGCAGAGCCTTTATTGTCTTTAAAGATTCCTGGTATCTCAGAAGAAAAACGTTTTCAAAGATTTTATTTACAACCTGAGCCAAATGCAGCAATATTGGGGTATATGGGTGATAAAGCTGATAAAAATCAAAAACCTCAATACGTTGGTATATCGGGTTTAGAAAAAAGTCATCAAGAAACTTTGGCGGGAAAATCAGGGAAAATTTTAACTTTTATTGCTGGCAAAAAGTCAGTGGAAGAACTCAAAGAAATCACACCAAAAGTTGATGGTAAAAACCTCACATTGACATTGGATTCTCGCTTACAATATATCTTATTTGAAGCTTTATCTGAGCTTGGACGGGTGCAGTCAGCTCGTTCAAGTTCGGGTATTGTGGTTGATGTACAAACAGGCGATGTGGTTGCCATGAGTTCTTGGCCTTCATTTAATGCAAATAACCTTAATGACCGCACCGCATTTAATGAAAGAAATCGCGTGGTTGCGGATGTTTTTGAACCCGGTTCAGTGATGAAACCCTTTACCGTTGCTGCTGCTTTAAAATCGGGCAAATTTAACGTCAATACCCCCATCAATACATCACCTGGCTCAATTAGTATTGGTGATCGTCAAATTAGAGATGCAGGAAATTACGGCGTGATAACGATGAGTAAACTCATCCAAAAATCCAGCAACGTTGCCAGTGTGAAAATTGCTTTAGCTTTGCCTAATAACGGCATTGCAGAGATGCAAAGAAGCTTTGGTTTTGGCAAAAAAACCCATTTAAACCTGCACGCTGAAAGTTCAGGTGTATTAAAAAATCCAACCAATACAGGCGTTAGAGCAACAATGGCTTATGGTTATGGGCAGCAGGTTACCCTTGCTCAACTTGCTCAAGCTTATGTTGCTCTTGGTAATAATGGCGTTTTAAATCCACTGCGCATTATCAAAGATGAAGAAAGACCCAAACCCGTTCCTGTTATCAGCCCAGAGCATGCCAAAGCTATTGTTATGATGATGAAAGCGGTAACGGAAGAAGGAGGTACTGCCCCGTCAGCTGCTATTAATGGTTATCATGTTGCAGGTAAAACAGGCACCAGTCGGCGTATTGTTAAAGGTAAATACAGTCAAAATGAATACCGTAATATTTTTGCAGGGTTAGCACCAGCATCAAACCCACGTTTTGCTGTAGTCATTTTAGTCGAAGACCCTAAAAAAGATAAATACGCAGGTAAGACGGTTGCGCCTGTTTTTGCTAAAGTTATGAAAGAAACCTTAAGACTTTATAATGTACCTTTTGATAAACCTTTAGATGTCAATAAAAATTAATTAATAAAATCTGTCAATATTGATAAGCAAAAAATTGATAAACTGCCAATAATCATCATTAAAAGGAAAAAAGATGACCACATTTACTTTTGCTGATTTTGAATCGATTTTAGCCAGTCATATTGCTCCAGATGATTGGCAAAAAATCAGACACTTACCCATCACAGGCATTTGTAGCGATAGCCGAGCGGTTAAAAATGGTGAAATTTTTACTTTGTTATCTGTCAATCCTGACATCAAAGACAAAGCCAAAGCATTTATTACTCCGCTTTCTAGCACCGCGGTATTGTCTGAATTTTCCAAAGCAGAAATGGATATTGATGACGCACCCATGCCAATTGTATACATACCAAATTTGCGTTTGGTATTGGGGGATTTTATCGCTGCATTTTTGCAAAAACAACAAGAGATTTCTTTACCTAAGATTGTTGCAGTTACAGGTACAAATGGTAAAACCACCATCAGTCAGCTGATTGCTCAGCTTGGCGAATTATCAAATACGCCATCAGCGATTATGGGAACAGCAGGCAATGGACGTATTGGAAATTTGACCCAATCAACACATACCACAAGTGAAGTGATTAAAGTTCATGAATTTTTATACGCTATGGCAAAACAACATGTGGGTATGGTTGCTTTGGAGGCCAGCTCTCATGGACTGCATCAACATCGTTTGCAAGGCGTGCCAGTTCAAGTAGCAATTTTTAGTAATCTTTCTCGCGACCATTTGGATTACCATACGGATATGGACTGCTATGCAGCGGCTAAAGCTAAATTATTTGATAACACCTATTTTACGCACCTACATCATGCTATCATCAATATAGACGATACTTTTGGTCAAAAACTGGCTGAAAATTTATCACATTCTGCTATGACTGTGTGGACATACAGCCTAAAAGATTCTCAAGCTGATTTTTTTGCTCAAAATATCACCCCAAGCCTTGATGGCACAACCTTCGAACTTAAGACTCCTTTTGATGCTAATCCCATCAAGCTTCACAGTCCTTTATTGGGGCGTTTTAATGTCGCTAATTTGCTGGCAAGCATTGCTGGCTTTTTAGCAATTTATCCTAACAAATTTCAAGAGTTACCAGATATTATTCGCCAATTACATGGGGCTCGTGGACGCATGCAAAAAGTAGTAACGCCTGCCAATTTTGGCTGTTTTATTGTCGATTATGCGCACACTCCTGATGCATTGGTTCAGGTTTTAACCAGCTTAAAAGCTCATTGCACTGGAAATTTATGGGCTGTCTTTGGGTGTGGTGGCGACAGAGATAAGGGCAAACGCCCACAGATGACTAAGGCAGGTTTGGATTATGCTGACCAAGTTATTTTAACTGCTGATAATCCTAGAAGTGAAAATGTACTGGCAATTTTAAATGATATGCAGGTTGGTATGACCTGTGATGACCATTATAAGACCCAAATCATTCCCGACCGTAAAGAAGCGATTTTGTATGCCATTAAACACGCTAAGGCTGATGATATTGTATTAATTGCTGGCAAAGGTCATGAAACCTATCAAGAAATTAATGGGGTTCGTTATGATTTTGATGATGTAAAAATCATACAGCAATACACCCAAACCAATTAAGTAGGTTGCAAGTTTTAGTTATAAATACTCATTGTGGTTTAATTCATTATTTTAATATTTGTTTATCAATAATTTTATAAAAATTAATCATTTAGAAGTAAAATTGGAATCGTTTATGCGTTTATATCACTGGACAAGTCAAGCGCTTTTAATAGCAACGGGTGGGGCTTGGCATAATTTAACCACTGATTTTAGTAGTACCCACATCACCACCGATACCCGAAAAATTAAGGTTGGTGATGTTTTTGTTGCTTTAAAAGGTGATAATTTTGATGGACATGATTTTATAGAAACCGCTTTAAAAAATGGCGCCGCCGCTGTCATTGTAAACCGTCTAGTTAATGCCGATATCCCCCAGTTATTAGTTGATGATACGAGATTGGCACTGGGCAAACTTGGTAAATATCGCCGAGACCAACATCCTGATTTAACGGTAATTGCACTGACGGGTTCTAGCGGTAAAACTACTACCAAAGAAATGATTGGTTCAATTTTTAATCAAATAGCACCCACTTTGATTACCAAAGGCAATCTCAATAATGATTTGGGTGTGCCCATGATGCTTCTTGAGCTTAGTGATGAGCATAAATTTGCTGTACTTGAGCTTGGCGCAAACCATTTGGGTGAAATCGCTTATACTGCCAGTTTGGTGCGTCCAGATGTGGCGTGTGTGCTCAATATTGGCACAGCACATTTGGGCGAGTTTGGCGGTCAAGAAAGCATTGCCAAAGCTAAAGCGGAAATTTATTCAGCATTAACCAAAGATGGCGTGGCAGTTTTGCCGTTTGGCGATAAATTTTTTGAGTTTTTAAGCCAAGAAGCTCAAAAATTTACTTCTAATTTAATTACTTTTGGGGAAACCACCGTTCCAACCGCTGAGGCGGTAGATTTTGATTTACTTAGTCCAGAGGCACAAGCAGAATTTGCTGACATACATAATGTTTTGGTAATGGGCGATGTATTTTCTGACGATGTGGTTTTAAACAATACACACAGCACGTTTGAACTGGTATGTAGTTTTGAAGTGGATAAAATTGACAGTGTAGTTGTTGAGTTACCCTTTATTGGTGAACATAATATTACCAATGCGTTGGCGGCGGCAAGTGCAGCTTTGGCGCTGAATGTGCCCTTGCAACTGATTCAAACAGGTTTACAAAACGCCTGCCCCCCAAAAGGACGTTTAACACGCATTCAATTTGACAACCATTGGCTGATTGATGACACATATAACGCCAATCCAACATCAATGTTGGCAGCTGCTCAGGTGTTAATTGGTGAAGACAAACAAAAAATTTTGGTTTTAGGTGATATTGCTGAACTTGGTGACATGGCAGTTTTAGAACACCAAAAACTAGGAACGGATTTGGCTGAGCTGCCCATAGATAAAATTTTAACGTTAGGACCACTGATGCGTCATTGCACAGATGCAGCAAATCAGCTTCGAGCTGACCTAAGCACTCATTTTGATAATAAACAGGCTTTGTTATCGCATCTAACATCTTTATTGGCAGAACCTTCTGTTGTGTTGTTTAAAGGCTCACGTACCATGCGTATGGAAACCTTAATTCATGATTTAACCTGCTCTACTCAAAAAAGCGAGTGATTTATGTTATATTGGCTCATTGATTATTTAAATATTTTAAGAAGTGAAACCATTGCTTCGCTTGCTTTAAGAAGTCTTTTGGCGGTTATTACCAGTTTGGCAATTGTATTAATGCTGGGCAAACCAGTTATTGCCTACCTTAGAAATTTAAAATACGGTCAAGCTGTTCGTGATGATGGCCCTAAAACCCATTTGGTAAAACAAGGTACTCCAACGATGGGCGGGGTGCTGATTTTAGCGGCAATTGGAATCAGTACGCTATTATGGTCAGATTTATCCAATCCTTATGTATGGATTTTGATGGCGGTGATGGTGATTTTTGGAGCGGTTGGCTGGCGTGATGACTGGCTAAAAATAAAACATAAAAACCCACAAGGTTTGGTTGCTCGTAAAAAATATTTTTGGCTATCGGTTGGGGCAATTTTAGCAGGCGGGAGTTTGTATTATCTTGCTACCAAACAAAGTCCTACTACAATGAATGCCATGCAAGACGTGCTGATTCCTATGTTTAAAGATTGGATTATTCCATTATCAGCCATCCCTTATGGTATTGGTTTTATGGTTTTGACTTACTTTACCATTAATGGTTCATCCAATGCGGTCAATTTAACCGATGGCTTAGATGGACTGGTCATTTTACCAGTCGTCTTGGTAGCAGCTGGATTAGGGGCGTTTGCTTATGCATCAGGGCACGCTGAATGGTCTGTTTATCTTAATGTGCCTTACATTACCTATAACACAGAAGTGGTGGTAGTTTGCGCATCTATGATTGGAGCTGGTTTAGGATTTTTGTGGTTTAATGCCGCTCCTGCTGATGTCTTTATGGGTGATGTTGGAGCGTTATCACTTGGCGGTATGCTTGGTACAATGGCAGTCATGACCCGTCAAGAGCTCGCTTTTGTGATTATGGGTGGAATTTTTGTTGCTGAAGCTTTATCGGTAATTTTGCAAGTAGGTTCGTATAAACTGCGCAAAAAACGTATTTTTTTGATGGCGCCTTTACACCACCATTTTGAAGAAATGGGCTTAAAAGAAACCAAAGTTGTCATTCGTTTTTGGATTGTATGCATTGTTTTGGTGGTTTTGGGGTTAATGACCTTAAAACTTCGTTAAAAGAATTAAAAAACTTAATAAAAAAAACTTGCAATCTAAAAATTTTTTGGTATAATTCTGCACTCATAGGGGTATCGCCAAGTTGGTAAGGCATCAGGTTTTGATCCTGACATTCGTTGGTTCGAGTCCAGCTACCCCTGCTTAAATTTTTCGTAAATTTCGAAAAAAGCCAGTTAAGAAATTAACTGGCTTTTTTCTATTCTAAATTTTTCTAACCTAAACTATGAACGATTGCTCAGCATTCATCATTGTAAGCCAGTTTTTGATTTGTTTGGCGGTTTTATCACAATCAGGCGACGTTAAAGGCATTTCATTAATATTAAAGTGATTTACTAATGGTAAATTTGCCAAAAAATTATCAATATCATCCAAGCTCAATAATCGTCCATGTAAATCAAATCCCACATTTAAAGCTCGTCCTTTGACGGCTGCCAAACGGTCGTGTAGATGCCCATATAAATGATACCAGCCTTTATGACAACCTTCCCATTCTATCATTGGGTAATGGCTTAAAATTAGGGTACGTTTATATTTATCTTGATTGAGACGAATTTTGCCATACTCTGTAATGGATGATAGCGCAGGCTTGCCACAGGCTTTTTTGGTCGTTAAAAACGTTTGTGTGTTTTGTCGAATAACATCGTCATGATTGCCTAAAATTAAATGATGCGTTCCCTTTAATTGCAGCAACACATCCAAAATTTCTTGTTTGTGATGAGAAAACGATATGTCGCCTAAATTATAAACAACATCGTCATCACCCACGACACTATTCCATTGATTGATTAAAAATTCATTCATCAGATTAATGTCTTTTGGGCGAAAGGTTGGGCAAAATTTAATAATATTTTTATGAGAAAAATGTAAATCCGAAGTAAAATAAATCATATTAAAACCTATTGCTTAGTTAAATTTTTTCCAAAAAATTTTGGATAAAGGTAATTTTATCAAGTTCAGACAATTGATTAAAAATATCTTTATTTTCTTTGATGTGGTCGATCAAAGGGTAATATTCTTCATCAACGTGGTTTTTATTCAATTTTCTATCGATGCTTTCTTCATTGCTTCTTCCTAAAAATTTAGAAACCAAATAAAAGGGGGATTTTAATTTAAATAACAGCTCTTTGGTATGACTGTCAAAAACCATAAAACCTTCATGTTTGACAGTTTTTAATAAGGTTTTTGCCTCTTTAAAACTTATATTGCGAATCATCTGTGGTCTTTTTAAGACTATTTCTTTTTGCGATTGATTAAAATCATCAGCAATTTGATTTAATCTTTCTTCGCTAAATTGTTCAGAAGTCTTGACATTAATCACACCAATTAGAGTTTCCCCAAAATCTTCTTTGATGATATGAACATCGTTTTTGTCAGTAATCTCAAATAAAAATGTATGATTGGGATATTGTTTAAATAAGGATTCATACTTTTGACAATGATTTTTCGTCATTTTAGCAAAATCACTGTCTAAAGAACCAGTTGTGGAGTATAGAACTTGATGGTTAAAATCGCTATCAAAACTGTCGTGATTTTTATCTAAATCAACATAAGTACACACACCTAAAAAACCATTGACTTTAACCACCAAATCCACCAAATGATTATCGTCAATATCAATGGGGTATTTGCTGGTTTTACTAACGCGCTCACTGTAATTAAATACTTTTTTAAATGGACGAATGATAATATTATTGGCTTTATCCATAACAAGCCCACGCATTTCCAATAAAGCGTCATCAAAATTATTGTTATAAAACACTTTACGAGCGTATTTTAATACTTTTAAATTAGGATAATTTTTAGAATATTTGGCAGTAAAATTACCATAATTAAAAGCCAGATATTCATCACTGATGTATGTATGCTTTTGACTATCGTATTCCAATGGTTTTTTATCAAAAATTCTAAGTTGTTCAATTTTTTCTTGAATTTCTCTAGTCATTGGTCTAATGGGCGCTACGTCAATCTCATCTTTGAGTTTATTTTTATCCAAACGAATGTAGGCAGCCAAAACCTCAGCTTCTTTAACATGATGGATATTTTCAAAAAAATTATGCAAACGATAGACCGTGCTTTTAAAATGATATTTAGTTGCTAGCGCCAAAAGATGTTTGCACAAACTAATTTTTTGATTGGTGTTTGAATTAATCACCAAAACATTTTTATTAGGATGTTCTTTACCGTATTTAAAGGCATTTTTCATCATTGTCATGCCCTGATTTGCCGCTTTATCTAGTCTTTCGGGCGTCCAGTAATAATTACCATGTTCATCTGTTAAAAGAAGGTCATTTTCTACATGAACAATCAGTGCGTCTGGGAATTTTTGCAAAAATTGAGAAATTGTTTCTTTGGCAAAGGTAGATTTTCCAGAGCCTTGGTGACCGCGAATTAAGATAAATTGTTGCATAGTCTCTCACAATCAATAAATTAATAAAATGAATAAGTTATCTTAAGCAATGGCTATACCATTTTATAAAATAATGATAAAAATTTTATTAATTATTTGAAAATTAAAGAAATTTTTATTTTTATATAAAATAACCTTATAAAATTTATGTTAAAATACTAGCTTATTTTCTAATTTTTATTTCATTTATATAAAAAAAGCTATGAATAAATTGACTAAAAACCCAACTAAAAAAACAGTGATGATAAGTTTTTTGGGTACAGTATTGGATGCAGGTCTTGGAAAAAAACGTTGGAAAAGATGGCGACCTAACGTGGACATTCATCAATGCGCATCAATTGATGTTGTTGAACTGTTTGTGGCGGATAAGTTTGTTACACTTGGTGAAAAAATCAAACAAGACATCGCTGAGATTTCGCCCAATACCAGTGTAAATCTTATCCCAATGGATTTAGATAATCCTTGGGATTTTAGTGAAGTGTATGAAAAACTATCCGATTGGGCGGCGGTCTATCCTTTTGATACCCAAACTTATCAATATTGGACACACATTACCACAGGAACTCACGTTGCCCAGATTTGTTTGTTTTTATTGGTGGAAAGCAGACAAATTCCCAGTGTACTGTTACAAACTGCCCCACCTAAAAAAACCGAAGATTCAACCACCCATTTAGGTGAGTTTGAACTAATTGATTTGGATTTAACCCGTTATGATAATATTGCCAAACGATTGGCGCAAGTTAAAAATGACGCTCAAAAATATCTAAAAAACAACATCGCCACCAAAAATCTTGCATTTAATCAAATGATAGCTGAAATACAACAAGTGGCGATGAATTCATCAGCACCAATCTTATTAATGGGCGAAACAGGCGTTGGTAAGTCATTGTTAGCCAAAAGAATTTTTGAGCTTAAAAAAGCACGACATTTAATCAGTGGACAGCTAATTGATGTAAATTGCGCTACATTAAAAGGCGATGGCGCGATGAGTGCGCTGTTTGGTCATGGCAAAGGCGCATTTACTGGAGCGGTTTTGGGGCGAGATGGCTATCTAAAATCTGCTGATAAGGGCGTGCTGTTTTTAGATGAAATTGGTGAACTTGGACTAGATGAGCAGGCAATGCTGCTAAAAGCTATTGAGGATAAACAGTTTTATCCCTTAGGCTTGGATAAACCCGTATCATCAGATTTTATATTAATTGCTGGCACGAATAAAAATCTGCAAACAGAAGTATCGGCAGGGCGTTTTCGTGCCGATTTATATGTGCGAATCAATATCTGGCAATATCATTTACCCAAGTTGTTTGACCGTAAAGAAGATATCGCCCCCAACATTGACCACCAACTGATTTTGGCAAGTACAGAAATTGGACAAAAAGTGCAATTTGATAAGTTGGCTTATCAGCTTTATTTGGAGTTTGCACTATCAAGTAGGGCAATTTGGTCAGGTAATTTTCGGGATTTGTCCGCCAGTATTTTGCGTATGGCAACCTTAAATCAACAAGGATTTATTACTCAAGCAATTGTTAAAA
>CAKAQU010000002.1 GCA_916720335.1 uncultured Moraxella sp.
AATGGAGTTTACAATTGCTTTACCTTGAGTGCATTTTAGACCCGCTTCAATAATGTCCCATTTTGATGAATCAATCATCAAAGGTACGCGACTAATATCAGGCTCAGAAGCAATCAAATTTACAAAATGAATCATTGCCTGTTTAGAATCTAACATGGCTTCATCCATGTTAATATCCACTACCTGAGCGCCACCTTCTACTTGGTCGCGAGCTACATCCAAGGCTTCAGCATATTCTTCATTTTTAATCAGTCGCAAAAACTTTTTTGAACCTGTTACGTTGGTACGTTCGCCCACATTGACAAATAAACTATCACGAGTAATATTAAACGCTTCTAGTCCTGATAAACGGCAGGCGGGCTTATAGTCTGGTAGTTGGCGCGGCGGATAAGCGGATACTTTTTCTACCATAGTTTGAATGTGTTTTGGGGTAGTGCCACAGCAGCCACCAACGATATTGACAATCCCTGCCTTAGCAAAACCTTCTACCATGCCAGCGGTTTCATCTGGCGTTTCGTCATACTCACCAAACTCATTGGGAAGCCCTGCATTTGGGTGAGCTGAAACAAAGGTTTCGCACACATCTGATAACGCTTGAACGTGCGGTTTTAAGGCGTCTGCACCCAAAGCACAGTTAAAACCAATGGATAAAGGTTTGGCATGACGTATCGAATTATAAAATGCTTCAGCCGTTTGACCTGATAACGTTCGCCCTGATGCATCCGTAATTGTGCCTGAAATCATAATTGGCAATTTAAAACCAATCATTTCAAACACACCCGTAACCGCAAAAATCGCTGCTTTGGCATTTAAAGTATCAAATACGGTTTCAATTAGAATAATATCCGCCCCACCATCAATCAAAGCAAGTGTGCTTTCTGTATAATTATCAACCAGTTCATCAAACGTTACATTACGAAAAGCAGGGTCATTAACATCAGGTGAAATTGAACAGGTGCGTGATGTTGGCCCAATCACTCCCGCTACAAAACGCGGTTTATCGGGCGTTTTTTGGTTGTATTCATCACAAATTTCACGAGCAATTTGAGCAGCGGTTTTATTAATTTCATATGTCAAAGGCTGCATATGATAATCCGCCATGGAAATTTGAGTGCCGTTAAAACTATTGGTTTCAATAATATCCGCTCCAGCTTCTAAATACGAGCGGTGGATATTTTTGATGATATCAGGCTGAGTTAAGACCAATAAATCATTATTTCCTTTTACGTCGTTATCAATATCAGCAAAACGACTGCCTCGATAATCACTTTCGCTTAATTTATAATTTTGAATCTCAGTACCCATTGCTCCATCAAGGTACAAAATACGCTGTTTTAATAATTTGCTTAAACGTTCATAATTGGTGGATTGAATATTTTTGTAAACAAATTCACCTTGAGGACGCAAAATAAAATTATCCGGATTATGAGGTTTATGGGTTTTGTTGTCGGTGTTATCAGGGCTGCAGCAGGTATGACTCATAAATTATCCAAGTTATACTAAAAGTAATCTAAAAAATAAACCCTGAATTATAACATTTTTATAAAAAAATATTAAATATTATTTTAATAAAACTTTCATCTTATTAAGACTTATCAATCATCTGTTAATTATCATTTAAATAATAATCATCTGTTATTAGTATAAATTCAATATAAAGTAACTCATTAAAAATACATATTTTTTAATTAAACCCATCAAAGAGTTTTTTGATATTTCATACTAAAACTAATCAACATCAATTGAATTATTTTAATACAATAAAAACCAAATATATCAATGAATAACATGAATATTATTTTATATTTTTCTATATTGTTTTTATAAAAAATTTAAATAAACAAACATTATTTTTAAAATTGTTTTTAAAATAAAAAAAACAAACCAATTTAACCAGCATCCTAACCATTAACTAAAATTAACCATAAATGATGCCCTAATCCAAACAATCACAATACAGGCTAAATGTTTATTGAGAATACAAACACAACATTAATGCTTGATTTATCAGCTGTTCTAAGATTAGGTATTGACAAAAACCTTTTTATGCCCTTAACTATTAATAAACAAATTGTTTATTTTATAATTTTATCGCTATAGATTTAGGGTAGCTCATGACAACCACCACATCCCCAAGCAAAACTAAAAAAAACGATACGCCCAAGGGCAAGTCTTTGGTTATCGTAGAATCTCCTGCTAAAGCCAAAACCATTAACAAATACTTGGGTTCTGGTTATATTGTTCGCTCAAGTGTTGGACATATTCGCGATTTACCTGTGTCTGGTGGTAATAAAGATAAAAAATCTGATGAAAAAGGATTAAGTCGTGAACAAAAAGCCCAAAATGCCCTTATCCGTCGCATGGGTGTTGACCCCGAACATGATTGGCAAGCCACCTATGAAATTTTACCCAACAAAACCAAAGTTATTAAAGAACTAAAAGCACTTGCTAAAGATGCCGATAAAATTTATCTTGCCACGGACTTAGACCGCGAAGGTGAGGCGATTGCTTGGCACTTAAAAGAAGTGATTGGTGGTGATGACAGCAAATATCAGCGAGTAGTATTTAATGAAATTACCAAAACCGCCATTACTGAAGCATTTAACCATCCAATTTTACTCAATATGGACAAGGTTCATGCCCAGCAAGCACGGCGATTTTTAGATAGAGTCGTTGGTTTTATGGTGTCGCCACTGCTTTGGGCAAAAGTTGCTCGCGGATTATCAGCGGGTCGTGTGCAGTCTGTTGCAACGCGCCTAGTGGTAGAAAAAGAACGACAAATTCGTGCGTTTGTACCGACTGAGTACTGGCAAATTCACACACAAACACACAGTCAAAAAGAAAAAGATACGCCCGTTATTTTAGAAGCAGTTCGTCAAAATGGTCAAGATTTGGTTTTGCAAAATGCCGCACAAACCCAAAATGTGGTAAATATTTTACAAAACTCAGCATTTATCGTGAGCCAACGCGAAGAAAAACCCACCAATTCACGACCATCAGCCCCCTTTATTACATCCACACTTCAACAATCAGCCAGTACACGACTTGGATTTAATGTCAAAAAAACCATGTTGCTTGCTCAGCGGTTATATGAAGCAGGTTACATTACTTACATGCGTACTGACAGCACGTTTTTATCTCAAGATGCAATCAATAATGTAAGAACCTATATTGAAAATCATCATGGTGCAAATTATCTACCAAAAAACGCTAACATTTATGGCAATGCACAAGAAGCACACGAAGCTATCAGACCATCTGATGTATCTATCATTTCTCATCAACTGAGTGATATGGAACGCGATGCTCAACGTCTGTATGAGTTAATCTGGCGGCAATTTGTCGCCAGCCAAATGCTGCCTGCTCAATATTTATCCATGACTTTAACCGTTATGGCATCCGACATAGAACTACGGGCAAAAGGTCGGGTAATGACTTTTGATGGCTATACTAAGGTTTTAGCCCCTACAAAAAATGACGATGTATTATTGCCTGATTTGGCAATTGGTGAAACACTAATAGTAGATAGCATTGACCCAAGCCAGCATTTTACCAAACCGCCCGCTAGATACACAGAAGCCAGCTTGGTAAAAGAACTGGAAAAACGTGGTATTGGTCGCCCGTCAACCTACGCATCCATCATTTCCACCATTCAAGAACGCGGCTACGTTCATACTGAAAATAAGCGATTATTTGCCGAAAAAATGGGGGATATTGTAACCGACCGTTTAACCATGAGTTTTCCTGATTTAATGGATTACACATTTACCGCCAGTTTAGAAGGAAAATTAGACGAAATTGCAGGTGGTATATTAAATTACAAAACCGTACTTGATAATTTTTATGGCGAATTTAAAGAAAAACTAGAGATTGCCAAAACCAAAGATGGCATGAAGCCCAATACTCCAACCAATGTGCCTGATGTACACTGCGATTTATGCAGTCGCCCCATGCAGATTCGCACAGGTTCAACGGGAGTTTTTTTAGGCTGCACAGGCTATAATCTACCGCCTAAAGAACGCTGTAAAGGCACCAAAAATCTCATGCCTGTAGAGGCTTTTGCCAGCCAAACCACCAACGATGATACCGATGAAATTACCGCTCTTTTAGACAAAAAACGCTGTCCAAAATGCAATACCGCAATGGATGGTTATATTGTTGATGGCGGCTTAAAATTGCACGTTTGCGGCAACAATCCCGATTGTGATGGCTATTTGCTAGAAAAAGGGGTCTTTGATACCGCCCAAAAAGATGATGCGCCCACCATAGATTGTGATAAATGCGATGGGCAAATGGAACTAAAAACGGGGCGATTTGGAGCGTATTTTGCTTGTCAAAAATGCGACAACACCCGAAAGATACTCAAAAATGGTGAAGCCGCTCCACCACGCATGACACCTATTGATATGCCACATTTGCGCTCTGCCAAATTTGATGACCATTATATTTTGCGTGAAGGAGCAGCGGGGTTATTTTTAGCTGCCAGTAAATTCCCTAAAATTCGTGAAACTCGCCCACCAAAGGTCAGTGAATTAAAAACTGTCGCTGACAAATTGGACGAAAAATTTGCTTATTTATTAACCGCTCCTGAAACCGATGATGCTGGAAATCCGACCATTATTCGCTTTAGTCGCAAAAATAATCAAATATATGTTGGGTCAGAAAAAGATGGCAAACCCACCAAATTCGCCTTGTGGTATAAAAATAAACAATGGGTAACCAGCCTATAAAATTTACCAAAAACACTTGCTATTTTGGATTTTTTTGTTAAAATAGGCAGAGTTTAGGCGTATAGCTCAGTTGGTTAGAGCGCTACGTTGACATCGTAGAGGTCTCCAGTTCGAGTCTGGATATGCCTACCAAAATAATTTAAAGGTGTAATTTGTATTACACCTTTTTGTTTTTTAGATGTTTAGATTGTTCTTATGGGGATACCCTGCTTTGCCATAAAATCTTTAGCTTCAGCAATGGTGTATTCACCAAAATGAAAAATGCTTGCAGCCAAAACCGCATCCGCTCCACCCAAAAGCACACCATCCACCAAATGTTGTAAATTTCCAACACCACCAGAAGCAATCACAGGAATATTAACTTTTTGACTAATGGCTTTGGTTAAAAGTAAATCATAACCCTGCTTTGTGCCATCACCATCCATGCTGGTTACCAAAAGCTCACCTGCCCCTCGTTCTGTCATCTGAACCGCCCAATCTACCGCATCAATGCCGGTAGCTCGTCTTCCGCCATGAGTAAAAATTTCAAAACTCAAACTACCATCAGGTTTGATTACGCGTTTTGCATCAATTGATACCACCACACACTGACTGCCAAAACGAGCGGCAGCTTCATTGACAAGGTCGGGATTGGTGATGGCTGCTGAATTAATACCCACTTTATCCGCCCCAGCATTCAGTAAGCTGCGAATATCTTCAATTTTACGTACCCCGCCACCTACAGTAAGTGGAATAAAAATAGAACGGGCGATTTCTTCCACCATATGATACGTTGTATCACGACCATCGGATGTGGCTGTAATGTCTAAAAAGGTAATTTCATCAGCACCGCCATCATTATAGCGTTTTGAAATCTCTACAGGGTCTCCTGCATCTTTAATATCTACAAAATTAACACCCTTAACCACCCGACCATTTTCCACATCCAGACAAGGTATTAAACGTTTTGCCAGCATAATTATTTCCTAAAAAAACTAAAGTAGAATTGGGATTATTGCTTTTTGGTTGAAAGCCTGATATTTGTAGGGGTATAATACCACGTTTATGGCGTTTTCATTAGGTTTTACACCAGATCAAACTTTACATTATAAAAATGATGGTCAAAATCTTATTGACAAAAACTCACAGGAAATCTTATGTCTGTTTACACTCATTTATCTGACGATGAATTTTTTGCCTTTTGTGGTCTTTATGGCATTACCTTTAAAAAAGCCATTCCAATTGTCCAGGGTGTCAAAAATTCAAACTGGTTTATCCAAACAGATAAAGATGCAGGTGATGATTTTTCTTATGTATTTACATTATATGAAGAACGTGTGCCTGATGACATTATCAAAATGGCAACAGTAATGCACGCTCTAAAGGATAAGTTGCCAATTGCTCCGCCTTTGATAAAACTAACTGCAAAAGGCAGTCATATTGGCGAAGATTGCGTCATGCGTTATGAAAACAAAGCAATTTTAATCGTTCCAAAGCTGTCAGGCAGTCACCCCAAACAAACCACTATAAGCATGTGTCAAAAAATGGGGGCAGCACTGGCAACCTTGCACCAGACTTTAACTAGCCTTGAGCCTGCTGAAGATTATGGCGTACCTTTATACGATTGGAGCCGCGTCAAACAAAGAGAATGCGCGTATATGCCCTTTGATGAAGCCAAATTAATGAATGATATTTGGACAGCATACGCTAATTTACCTGACAATCTACCCAAAGGGCTATGTCATTTAGATATGTTTACAGATAACACTCTGTGGGATTTTTCAAACGATAATACATTAACTGGACTTTTGGATTTTACTGAGGTGAGTGTTGAACATTATTTAATGGATATTGCCATCACCATCAATGATTTTTGTACCACTTGGGGCAGTGCTATTGATGGCGAAACGACAAATTTTAGCCACGAAAAAATGGATGCATTTATTGCTGGCTATCAAAGCGTTCGCCCTTTAACTACGGATGAAAAATCTGCCCTACCCGTTATGCTGGCATATTCGGCAACGATTTTTTGGCTTTTGCGATTAAATGTGATGTATTACAACCGTGAACAAGGGCGTACAGGTGGCGATATTATGGTAAAAAATCCTGATTTGATGAAACGTTTGGCAGCGCATCATTGGACAAATTTACAAAATAAATCAATAAAGTAGAAAAGTATGTGCCAACTTTTAGGAATGAATTGCAATACCCCAACTGATATTGGTTTTAGTTTTGCAGGTTTTCGCAGGCGTGGCGGTGATACCGACCATCATGAGGATGGGTTTGGGATTGCATTTTTTGAAAAAAATGAACACGATAAAATTGGTTTACGCTTATTTCATGATGATAAACCATCACATCTATCGCCTGTTGCTGATTTGGTCAATCACTATCCCATCAAAGCCATCAATGTCATCGCTCACATTCGCAAAGCCACCACAGGCGAACATGGGCTTGCCAATACCCATCCTTTTGTTCGTGAAGTATGGGGTGAACAGTGGGCATTTGCTCATAATGGACAAATGAGCGAACATTTCATTCGTCAAAGTCAAAGACTAAGAGCAAATGGTAATGGAGAACATTTCATGCCTGTTGGCGATACTGACAGTGAAATGGCGTTTTGTTACTTATTAAATCGTCTCAAAGCTACCTTTAAAAAACGCCCCTCTGATGAAGCCTTGTTTACCTTTTTAACTGCGCAATGTCGCTATTTATCAGCCAATGGTTTATTTAATTGTTTAATTTCTAATGGCACATGGCATCTAGCTTATGCAAGCAGTTTGCTGTTTTATTTAACCAGAAAAGCGCCGTTTGGAGAAGCAATTTTATCCGATGGTGAAGTGTCAGTTAATTTTGGTGATGTTACTACCAATCAAGACAAAGTTACCATTTTGGTAACCACTCCTTTAACCAGTAATGAAAAATGGCAACAATTGGCAGTCAATGAATGTTTGGTGTTTTGTGATGGCGATGTGATATTTCGAGATACTCCTAGCAAAAAAACATATTTAAGTATCGATGAAGGCATTGCTTTAGCACGACAAGTTGGTGCAAGTGTGTAAATTGAACATATTTTATACTAATTATCCGATAAAACCTCAGCTTAGATGCTTGATTGACTTGAATAATTGACTTTCACCCTAAATTATGTGTTATAATCTGAACAGAAGTTTAGTACTTCTATTCGTTGGATAATTTTCCGCAATAAAAAAGGTAACTATTATGTTTAATAAATTAGCGTTAGTAACAGCCGTCGCCGTTATTTCTACTGCTGCTTCTGCTGGTGGTTTGACTTTTAAAGCTGGTCTTGGTTATATTGACCCAACTGCTAGCAAAAATATGGGTGATGTAAGCACGCCAGATGGATTCGAAAAAGTAGAGGTTAGTGGTGAAGCCGCTTTACTGCCTTCTTTTGATTATCGTTTTGGCAACAGCCCATTTTCTGCTGAATTGCTACTAGCCACTCCTTCTACTCATACAATTACCGCCTTATTTGACGGTGTGAGAGATGAAGTTGCTACAGTAAAACAATTGCCACCTACTCTTACCTTTAAATACAACACCCCTTCTTGGCATGGTATTAGCGCCAATGCGGGTCTAGGTGCAACCGTATTTATTCCATATGAAGCCAAAAGCGTTGCTGGAGATGGTAGCGTGACCAAATTGGATGTGGATACTAAAGTTGCTCCAGCTGCTCAGCTTGGTGTAAGCTGGTCACCTGCATCTTCTAACTGGGGCGTGTTTGCTGATGCTCGTTACGCTAAGCTAAAAACCAAAGTAACAGATAAAACTGATAATGCCAACCTTGGTAATTTAGAAATTGACCCTGTTGTTTACAGCATTGGTGTAAGCCACAAGTTCTAATTTGCTCTTATCTGCTTTATGCCCCAGCTCCTTTTTGGTGTTGGGGTTTTTTATGGAATTTTATGACTATTTTATTTGCCAGTGTTGAGCTTTGCAGCCAAGATAATATTGATGATAATTTGCAAGTTATTGAGCGTGCCGTTATCGAAGCATCAGTACATCAAGCGAAATTTATCGTTCTGCCAGAAAATGCTTGTTTGATGGGCCAGCAATTACCACTTGCTTTGCGTTTCGATGAAATCTGCCACTGGTATTCTGATTTGGCAAGCCGATATCAAGTGCATCTTTTGGCAGGTACATTACCTTGTCCTTTTCGTCCTTGTGGTGAAAAAATTACCAATGGTAAGTTTCGACAAAGCAGTCTATTATTTGACCCAAATGGTATGCTTGTTGCTCGGTATGACAAAATTCATCTTTTTAAAGCAACCGTTGCTGACGGCGTTGGTCAATACGATGAAGGGCGTACGTTTGAAGCTGGCGATACCCCGATTGTTGCACCCTGCTGGATTGATAATCAAAAAGTAAATATTGGTATGATGGTTTGTTTTGATGTACGTTTTTCAAGTCTTTCTAGACAACTTCGGCAACTGGGAGCAGACGTGCTTTGCCTACCATCTGCGTTTACTTACATTACTGGCAAACTGCATTGGCAAACCCTACTACAGGCTCGGGCTTTAGACAGTCAGTGTTTGGTTATTGGTTCAGCGCAAGGTGGCAGGCATTACTTTTACCAAAAAGAAGGAGTAAAAAATCAGCGGAAAACATGGGGACACAGCATGATTGTAGACGCAAATGGTCAAGTCATTGCTAGCACACATAGCTTAAAAACCGCTAAAAAATTTAATATCGCTTATGGCGAACTTGATTTGGATAAGCAACAAAAAATTCGGCAATCTTTGCCGCTATTTTAGGAAAGTTTGTGAAAATTACTCAACTAGACCATTTGGTTTTAACCGTTCAAGATATTAATCAAACAATTAATTTTTATACCAAAATATTATTGATGACTGAAATAACTTTTGGTAACAACCGAAAAGCGTTGCAATTTGGCAAGCAAAAAATTAACCTGCATCAACAAGATCAAGAAATTTTGCCTAACGCCAAACACGCAATGAGTGGCAGTGCTGATTTGTGCTTTTTAACTGAGACGCCACTCACTGACGTCATAAAACATTTACAGAACCACCAAATCACTATCATTGCCGGTATTGTGGAACGCACAGGGGCTTTGGGCAAAATTCATTCTATTTATATCCGCGACCCCGATGGTAATCTAATAGAAATCAGTCGTTATGTTGATTAATAAAATCAGGCAATGTTTTATTAGTTTCTTCTAATTTCTTTTGTTTCTTTTTACCAAGTCCGCCCAAGACTTCGCAAGCGTGACGAAGCCGTGCCAGCGTCATGTCTGCACCTATTAAATACATAGCATTCATCACAGGTGTGCTGGAGCTTGAACCTGCAATGGCAATAAAAAATGGCAGAGTGAAGTCTTTTAATTTGACCTCAAAATGTGCTGCCAGACCTTTCATAACTTGATAAATATTTTCTTCACTCCAAACTGGCAAAGTTTCTAATTGCCAAGTAGTTAGATATAAAATATCTAAAATTTGCTCTTTGGTCAGTGATTTATGGGCAAAATCCGTTTCAGTGATGTTGGGTAAATTTTGAAAATAAAAGCCCGCCCAATTCACCGCATCGGATAACGTGTTAATACGTGGCTGGATAGCTTTGGCAATACCTGTTAGTTTATCGTCATTATAAGCCCATGATAACAAACGATTTTTCAACTCATCTGAGCTTAAACTGCGAATATATTCACCATTTAACCAGTAAAGTTTTTCAATATCAAAAACAGGTCCGCCAAGCGATACTCGTTGAATGTCAAAATCTGCAATCATTTCATCCAAACTAAATTTTTCAGCCTCATTTGACAAACTATAGCCCATGCGCCCCAAATAGTTCATTAACGCCTCTGGTAACACGCCTGCATCACGATAATAAGTGATGGATGTTGGATTTTTGCGTTTGGACAATTTAGACTTATCAGGATTACGTAGTAGTGGCATATGACATAAAACAGGCATTTCCCACCCAAAATATTCATAAAGTAACTTATGTTTTGGGGCAGAACTAATCCATTCTTCACCACGAATAACATGGCTGATTTGCATCAAATGGTCATCAACAACATTGGCTAAATGATAAGTTGGCAAACCATCCGTTTTTAATAAAACCTGCATATCCACCTGTTGCCAGGGAATGACAATTTGACCACGCAACAAATCATCAATGACGCAATCGCCCTCAGTTGGTACACGCATACGAATCACAAAAGGCTTGCCACTTTGTGCCAGTTTATCCGATTCTTCACGAGACAATGCAGCATAACGACCATCGTATTTAACAGGCAATCCTTGTGCCATCTGTTCTTCACGCATTTTGTCCAGTTCTTCTTGCGTGCAAAAACAGCGAAAAGCATGCCCTTTATCCAACAGCTCTTGGGCGTACTTTTGGTAAATCTCACCGCGCTCTGATTGGCGATACGGAGCAAAAGGTCCCCCAATATCAGGACCTTCAGACCATGACAAACCCGTCCAACGCAGCGCATCCAAAATCATCTGTTCAGATTGTTTGGTAGAACGTACTTGGTCGGTGTCTTCGATACGTAAAATAAACTCACCGCCTAAGGATTTGGCAAATACCATATTAAATAACGCAATGTAGGCCGTACCAACATGAGGAAAACCAGTGGGTGATGGCGCAATACGAGTACGAATGGGTTTCATAATGTATCTCAATTTTTTAAAGGAAAAACAACAAACAAAAAACAAAAATAATACAATTTGTATAATAAGTAAATTTACCTAAGTAAATCTGTTTAATTTAACCAGTTATCAAGTAATTTAAACGTGCATATAATAGCAAATCTTGCTAATATTGTCGCAAATTTTAATGATTGATTTTTTATTTTTTAAAATATTTCGCAATCACTACTACTTTTAATGCATTGATTGAACAGATAAATTGAATAAATTGGCTTATTTTTTATGACAACAACACAACCCCGACTGCCCAAAAAACTCACCATTGGACTAATTTCTATTTCTGACCGTGCAAGTCTTGGCGTTTATGAGGATAAAGGCATTCCCGCTTTAACAGATTGGTTAAAAAAAGCAATCATTGGAGATTTTGATATTCATCATGCATTGATTGCTGATGACCAAACAACCATTGAACAAACCTTAAAACACTTTGCGGATAAGCTTGGCTGTCAGCTTATTTTAACCACAGGTGGCACAGGTCCTGCTAAACGCGACGTAACGCCTGAAGCAACACTGGCTATAGCCGACAAGGAAATGTATGGTTTTGGCGAACAAATGCGCCAAGTCAGTTTACATTTTGTGCCAACCGCGATTTTGTCTAGACAAGTAGCGGTTGTTCGTAATGATTCTTTGATTATTAACCTTCCCGGTCAACCAAAAGCCATTAAAGAAACTTTGGAAGGGGTCAAAGATAAAGATGGTAATGTTCTGGTTAAGGGTATTTTTTCAGCGGTGGCTTATGGGGTGGAACTTATCAGTGGCGTGTATTTTGAGACTGATGCAGCTATTTGTGAAAGTTTTCGTCCAAAATCTGCCAAACGTTCTTAAAAACAATATCTTATAACTTACCTTTCATGACGCAATTTATAATTTTGGTGAAAATTTATGTTTGATTTAGCCTGTGATACTCTTGATAAACACCTTTGTTTGGTAGATTTTTCCAAAACCACGCCAACCGCTTTAAATCAGCAAATCAAACAAACTTTGTCCCAAGCTGATGATTATCTAAATCATCTACCCAAAGCTGATAACGCCAAAGACGCTCTTGTTATCATTGATACTCTAAATGAGAAAATCCATGCTTTTAGTCGAGCTTTTGGAATTTTATCCCATTTAAATAGCGTAATGAGTAATGAGGATATTCGTCAATGCCATCATGAAGTTTTGCCAATATTATCAGATTTTTATACAAAGCTTGGACAATCTTTAGACTTATATCATCTATATAAAAAACTTGAAAAAACACCTTCAAACGATACCGCCCTAAACCGAGCGGTAAAATTAGCTTTAGAAAGTTTTGAGCTTTCAGGTGTTAATTTAGATGACAATAAAAAAAATAAGTTTGCCGAAATTGCCAGTCGTTTGTCTGTATTATCTGCCAAGTTTTCAGACAATGCACTTGATGCCAGTCAAGCCTTTGCCCTACCTTTAACTCAAGAACAATTATCAGGCATTACCGAAAATGGACTTAGCTTATTAAAAAGTGCTGGCGAACGTTATCGTAATACGCACCCAAATACACTTACCGCCACAGATTATGTTGCAACACTTGACATACCAATGTATTTGTCAGTGATGCAGTACGCCGATGACCGACGACTTAGAAAAACATTGTATGACGCCTATAACACCAAAGCCAGTAACCAAAGCACATTTGGGCATATGAAATTTGATAACAGCACTATCATGCTTGAAATTTTGCAACTTAGACGGCAAAAAGCACAGCTTTTAGGTTTTGATGACTATACCGAACTTTCTTTGGCAACCAAAATGGCGGATGATAAAGCCCAAATTGATGAATTTTTATATAATCTTGCCAATCACGCCATGCCATCTGCAAAAGCAGATTTGGCAGATGTAGAAATTTTAGCCAAAACATTGGGGATTGATGTTGTACAGCCTTATGACATCCCCTATCTATCTGAAAAAATTCGCCAAGAAAAATACAATATCAGCAGCGACGAACTACGTCCTTATTTTCCACTACCTGTCGTTTTGCAAGGCTTATTTGATATCATCCATCAATTGTTTGGCGTGCAATTTTCGGCACGTACGGATGTATCACTTTGGCATGATGATGTTCAATTTTTTGAAGTATTTGAAAATAATCAGTTAATTGGTGGCATTTATCTGGACTTGTTTACCCGAAATGGCAAACGTGGTGGTGCTTGGCTTTCAGGATTTCAAGACAAACATAAAAATGCCAATGACGCCAATTCAAGATTGCCCGTTGGTTTTATTGTTGCCAATTTTACACCACCCACCCAAGACACCCCAAGTCTTTTAACCTTTGACGAAGTTACAACACTATTTCATGAATTTGGGCATGGTTTACACCATCTTCTAACCAAAATCACCATCAGTGATGTTGCCGGCATCAATGGTGTGGAATGGGATGCAGTAGAATTACCCAGTCAATTTATGGAAAACTTTGCCATTAGCGAACAAGGCATTACCAAAATCAGTCGTCATGTTGAAACAGGTGAGCCACTTCCTAAAGAAAAGCTCACTGCGCTACAAAACGCCAAAAACTTCCAAAGCGGATTGCAAACTTTACGGCAGGTAGAATTTGCGTTGTTTGATTTAGCGGTTCATTACGTTGATATCCATAATTATGATGAAATTTTAACCATCCAAAATCAGATTCATCAAAAGGTTGCGGTGATTCATCCCCCAAAAAACAACCGTTTTGCCAATACCTTTAGCCATATTTTTGCCGGTGGCTATGCATCTGGTTACTACTCCTATAAGTGGGCAGAACTGTTATCTGCTGATGCATTTAGCAAATTTTCAGATAATGGCATATTGAATGCCAAGATTGGTCAAACCTTTAAAGCAGAGATTTTAGAACGTGGTGGCAGTCGCTGCGTAAAAGAAAACTTCGAAGCATTTATGGGAAGAAGTGCTGACATTACAGCGCTACTAAAACAATCTGGTTTTATTCGCTAATGGTTTTGATTACTCAATCAACCGAGAAAACTAATGGGGAACGATGATGCGATACCAATCAAACCGACCTAAAAGACAATTTTTGGCAGGGGTAAAATGCACAGCCTGTGGGCAACTTGATAGCACCGTTCAGATACAAATCTTTAAGCCAAATTATGATGAATATATAGAGTGCACACTTTGTGGGCACACCGAACGTCGCCCAACCGCTGAAGAGGCTCAAAAAATACAACTTGAAAATCAACAAGATGGCACAGGTTTGGTAAGATTTGTATCGGTAAAAATTTAATTGGCATGATTATTGCTCTTAACGATATATCATAGTTACATATTTAGTGTTATCACTAAAACAATCCTAAACAAGTGATACAAGATTGAAAAAATAAACCGCACCAGTGCGCCCATTTTTAATAAGGTTTTTTATGTCAGAACAAAAAAATGATACTTTGGATAATTTGGACTACTCTATTGGCAATTTAGATTTGGACGATTTAACCGCTGACAAGCCTGCGGACATCTCTGACCTTGATGCCTTATTTGCTGAAGACCAAAATACGCCCCAAAAAGCCGCTGACCCAACCCAAAACAGTGGAATTGATGCGGATTTTTTAAGCCAATTAGATGACATGAGCGATTTGGGAACACTCAATAATCAGTCAGAAAAACCAGTTGATTTATCTAAAGACCAAACATCTGATTTTGATGAATTTATGAATGCTTTGGATGATATTCCTGTTGCCAATTCTGATAGTCAAAAAACCATTTCTACCTTTGAAGAAGAAAACCCGCCCACCCAAAATATTCCCGACCCTGCTGTGTTAGCAGGAGCGGCGGCAGCTACTGCGGCGGTGGTGGCAAAAAGTGAAAAACCACAAGGATTTTTTGCTAAATTATTTGGCAAAAAAGACAAAGGCGTTTCAGACAGCAAAACAAAAGCAAAACCTTTATTTGGCAACAAAAAAGCTTCGTCAGAAACTCAGCATAAAAGCCGTTTGGGTAAACTAAAAGCCACCGCAGGGATTGGCAAACCCAAAGCAGCCGATACTACTTTAGAAGAACCACAAGAACCATCTAATTTATCCAATGATACAATAGGCGCTCCTGAGACTAAACAATCAAAAGGGTTCTTTAGTGGGCGTTTTGGTAAAAAGGAAAAACCGATTACTGGCACAACCTTTGATACTCAAGAAAAAATGCCAGGTAATGGATTTGGCGATGTTCCTGATGAATTGATTAATGCATCATCTAAGCCTGCCAAAGAATCCAAGTTTAAAGCCTTTGGTGCGACCAAAAACAATAAAGCCAGCAAAACCAAACTTACCAGTGGCGCCAAATCCAGTAACGGCAATAAAAAGTCCAATGCGTTATTGATTGCTGGTTTGGCGTGCGCTTTGGCAATCGCTGGTGCCGGCTATGTGTTTTTAATGGGAGATAATTCAGCCACAAATACTCCAGCCGCAAACACTGCAAGCGTTGCACCGCCACCCGCTCAAGAGCAGCAGCCAGTAGATCCAAGTTTGCAGGGTGTGCCTGCCGATGGTCAAAATCCAGATGCTATGGCAAACAACCCATCAGCACCTACTACTCAAGATAATGCAGCTATGCCGGGTGCCAATCCAAATGCTGGGCAGGGGGTAAATCCAGATGAGATTTTAAATGCTCAAGTACCTAGTGACCCTGCGCTGGTTAAAGAAGAAATTGACCGTTTATCTGATACTAACTCGCGCCTAAAAGAGCAAGGTAAAATTGCAGAAGACCAGTTGCAAGTTATGGAAAAATTAACCACTGCTAAAGCTGAACAAATTGCACTACTAGAAAAGCAAATTGCTGAATTAGAAAAGCAAAAAAATAACGTGGCGATTCCCTCGCAAGGTGCAAACAATCCACCTCCTGCACAACCTGCTCAATAAAAATAACCAAATATCCAAAAGCCCTTTTCAGGGCTTTTTGGTTTTGTTGAAATTTAAAAAAATCTATGTAACAATACCTAAATCTTTTAAAAAAATTACCCATAAATCAATTATGACAACCGCCCAAAAAAGTATCAAACGTCTATTTCGTCAGTTGGCTTTTGTGCCATTTTTACACAATCGTTGGCTTACCAAAGCCGTCAAAAAAAATCTAACTGAAAAAATTCAACAAGCTGAAATTGGTCATCTTGGTGAGATTGTTTTGGTGATTGAAAACAACCTGCCAATTTACCAAGCTTATCAATATGACTGTCATCAGCGAGCTTTGGATATATTTAGTATGCAAAAAGTTTGGGATACCCAAAATAATACAGGGGTTCTAATTTATGTGAATTTATGTGAAAAAGATTTACAAATAGTCGCCGACCGTGGTATCAACCAAAAAGTTGATTCTGAAATTTGGCAAATGCTTTGCAAAGCAACTTTAAACGACTTTAAACAGGGAAATTTTCAGTTAGGCTTATCCAAATTGATTGAAGAAATTGGACAAATTTTACAAACTTATGATGCTTGTGATGATATCAATGGCAACGAATTGGCAAATGAAGTGGTGTTTTTACATTAAATTAATAAACCCAAGGAATGATTGATGAATGGTTTTGTTTGGTTAGGTGCTCTGTTACTGCTTTTGGTGGTACTGTTTATAATTGCCTTATCTAGACCTGCAAAACAAACTGTCAATACACCATCCAAAATTTATCACAAGCCATCTGATGATTTACAATTATTTTATCAAGATTTAATGCCTTTATTGCCTGAATTTAAACTAACCATTAAAACAGGTGTGCAAAATCGAATTTTAATTTACCAACAACAAAACCATCTGGCGACAGTAATACTCACCAACAAGAAAACCAGCGACCATCAAACACTGCTTACCACAAGAAAACTTGGTAATGTGCTTATTTTACAGGTTTGCGCCAATTATCAACCAAGCACGTTAAAAAACATTGTTAGCACCATTCATCAATATAAATAATAACGCAATAAATAAAACTCACTTATTACCTAAAATAAAAAAATATGGCATAATAGATAGGATATTTGTCTGTCTTTTGCTGATGTCTAAGGATTTTTTTCTTTCTTTTTTTAGGAGTTTCTATGTCAAAATCCACCATTGTTTATACTTACACCGATGAAGCCCCTGCCCTTGCTACTCATTCTTTACTACCCATCATCAAAGCCTTTAGCAAAAGCTCTGATGTAGAATTTGTAACCAGTGATATTTCTTTGGCAAGTCGTATTTTAGCAAAATTTGATGATTTTTTAAGCGATGAGCAAAAACGCCCCGATGCCTTAGCTCAACTTGGTGAGCTGGTAACCAAACCTGAAGCTAATATCATTAAACTGCCCAATATTTCGGCATCCATGCCACAACTTTTGGCAACCATTAAAGAACTGCAAAACGATGGCTATGCAATCCCTGACTATCCTTTAGACCCAAAAAATGATAAAGAAAAGGATATTCAAGCTCGCTATGACCGCATTAAAGGCAGTGCAGTCAATCCCGTCTTGCGCGAAGGCAATTCTGACCGCCGTGCTCCAAATGCTGTCAAAAACTTTGCGAAAAAATTCCCTCACTCTATGGGCGCATGGTCAAAAGACAGTAAAACACACGTTTCTACCATGAATGGTAATGACTTTTTTGCCAATGAAAAATCCATTACCCTTCCAAAAGAAACAACCGTTAATATCGTCTTTACTGACAAACACGGCAATAAAACCAATCTTAGAAAACCACTTGCCCTACAAGCTCATGAAATCTTAGATGCAACCGTTCTTAATAAAAATGCGTTGGTCAAATTTTTAGAAGAACAAGTTGCTGATGCCAAAGCAAAAGGTGTGCTATTTAGTATTCATATGAAAGCCACCATGATGAAAGTATCTGACCCAATTATTTTTGGATATGCTGTTAAAGCGTTTTTTAAACCTGTTTTTGACAAATATGGTAAAGAACTTGAAGCCATTGGCGTGAATGTTAATAATGGTTTTGGTAACCTTTTGGCAAATTTGGATAAACTTGAACCTGCTATCAAAGCAGATGTTGAAGCTCTAATCGCGCAAACTTATGCTAACAATCCTGATATTGCGATGGTGGACAGCGATAAAGGCATTACCAATATACACGTTCCAAGCGATGTAATTATTGATGCCTCCATTCCTGCAATGGTGCGTTCATCAGGCAAAATGTGGAATAAAGACGGTCAATTGCAAGATACCAAAATCATCATTCCAGATAGCACCTATGCTCCGCTTTATGACACCGTTGTTAAATTCTGTCAAGAACATGGGGCATTTGACCCAACCACTATGGGGACTGTTCCTAACGTTGGTTTGATGGCGCAAAAAGCCGAAGAATACGGTTCGCATGATAAAACGTTTGAGATTCCAGCCGATGGCGTGGTAGAAGTGATTGATACTGATGGTCAAGTTTTGTTATCACACGCTGTCGAAGCTGGTGATATTTGGCGCGCCTGCCAAACCAAAGACGCTCCCGTTAAAGACTGGGTAGCTTTGGCGGTCAAACGTGCTCGTTTAAGCAATACACCTGCCGTTTTTTGGCTGGATGAAAATCGCGCCCACGATGCCCAGCTTATCAAAAAAGTCAAAACTTATCTTGACGAGCTTGACACTAATGGCTTGGAAATCCATATTAAATCCTTGGTGGACGCTGCAAACTTTACATTGACTCGCCTAAAAAATGGGCAAGACACCATTGGCGTAACCGGCAATGTTATGCGCGATTATTTAACGGACTTATTCCCAATTTTAGAGCTTGGTACGTCAGCCAAAATGTTATCCATTGTGCCTTTGATGAATGGCGGCGGTATGTTTGAAACTGGTGCAGGTGGTTCAGCTCCAAAACACGTTCAACAATTCCAAAGCGAAAACCATCTGCGTTGGGATAGTTTGGGTGAGTTTTTAGCATTAGCGGTTTCTTTAGAACATCTTGCTCAAAAAACAGGAAACCAAAAAGCAGCTGTACTTGCAAAAACTTTAGATAACGCCACCGAAGAATTGTTATTAAATGACAAATCGCCACGCCGTAAAGCTGGTGAATTGGACAACCGCGGCAGCCATTTTTATTTGGCATTGTATTGGGCAAAAGCATTGAGCGAACAAACTGATGATAAAGTATTAGCAGAAGAATTTGCTCCAATTGCTAAAGCTTTAGCTGATAATGAAACTGTGATTGTTGATGAACTTAATCGCGTTCAAGGCACCAGTGTTGAAACTGAAGGCTATTATTTTGCCAATCGAGAAATTTTGGATAAATTAATGCGCCCAAGTCAAACCTTTAATGACATTATTGCAAAACTTGGTTAATTTTTTCATCCAACATCAATTAAAAAATGCCATCTATAAAGATGGCATTTTGCTAGCCAATCAGTTAGCAACAATCCCAATTGTACATCACTTTAGAAAAATCCTCATTCGCTAAATCATTTGGGTGAATAAAGAAATTACCCACCCCACAATCTCCCCACATGATACCGCCATCATTAAAATCTTCACTATCTAATTGAAATAACAAAATATAATCGCTGAATTTTTTGTTGTAGTAACGAGGGTCGGATTGGGTAAAATAGGGGTAACCACCCAGACGATGCCCGTCTGTTTCCATAATCGCTTCATAACGGTCAACCACATTCTCCCAAAAATCAAAACTTTCACCAAATTCAGCGGTTAACTTTTCTTTTAAATGATTCAAATCAACGATAAGTTTATCAAAATCATCCAGTATGGGAACAGCTTGCAACTGTAAAATTGGTGTTATAGCGTATTCATGCGCATCAATCGGAAAATAACCATCTTCATCATCATAAGTTGCAATGGTTGGTACATCAAGTTGCAACATATCTTGATTGTCAGTTATAGTCTTATGATAAATCACTCGAAAGTTATCTTGATTTTGGGGATGGTCAAAATCAAGACCATACACATCATCAGGAGCAACAAAAAACTGTAAAATACCCGATTGAGGCAAATAATCTATTTTGGGCATTTCGGAAAAATTAATCTGAGCCAACAAATATAAAGGCTTGTCTTCTTTATTGGTAGGATAAGTCATATCTTTTGGCATATAAGGTTTTCCACCAATTTTGCTTTGCCAAATTGATAGATTTTCAGCAATGTTTAATTTTAAACGAATGCTAAATTTAGCAATATCTTTTAATTTCTCTTTATATCCATCCCATGCTGAAGGTAGATTTTGAATTTTAGTCTGCAGCTCTTGCTTGGCTTGTTGCAGTTCTAACTCATTCATATTTTTAACCCTAGGTTAAATTTTCTAAATATTTTTCAGCATCTAACGCTGCCATACAGCCCGTGCCTGCCGACGTAATGGCTTGACGATAGATATGGTCTGCCACATCGCCACAAGCAAAAACTCCTTCCACACTGGTTGCGGTAGCATTGCCATCAAGTCCGCTTTTCACACGAATATAGCCATCGGTCATCTCAAGTTGATTGGCAAATATTTCAGTGTTAGGCTTATGACCAATTGCAACAAACAATCCAAGCACATCAAGCGTTTTGGTTGTGCCATCTTTATTTTGAATTACCACACCATTTACGCCCATGTCGTCGCCCATTACTTCTTGAACGCTGCTATTCCATTCAATGCTGATATTGCCATTTTTAACTTTTTCAAACAGTTTATCTTGCATGATTTTTTCAGCACGCAAAAAATCACGACGATGAATCAAAGTAACATGACTTGCAATGTTGGATAAATATAGAGCTTCTTCAACCGCAGTGTTACCACCACCAACAACAGCAACTTTTTGATTTTTATAAAAAAAACCATCACAAGTTGCACATGCTGAAACACCCAAGCCCATAAACTTACTTTCACTTTCCAGTCCCAAATACTGTGCTGATGCTCCAGTTGCTACTATCAGCGCATCACAAGTGTATTCATCGTTATCGCCATATAACACAAATGGTTTGGTTTTTAAGTTGACTTGTTTGATTTGGTCATATACCAAAACCGTGCCGAAACGTTCAGCATGTTCTTTCATGTCCTGCATCAAAGCAGTGCCTGTCAAACCTGCTTTACCACCTGTCCAGTTATCAATCTCAGTGGTGGTTGTTAATTGCCCACCAACCTGCAATCCCGTAATTATCACAGGTTTAAGATTAGCGCGAGCTGCATAAACAGCCGCTGAATAACCTGCTGGACCAGAACCCAAAATAATCAATTGATGATGATTTGCCATAAAGCTTCTCCAAATTTACTGTTACAGATGAATTAATCACGGTAATTTTTATAGTTTATTTTACAATAATTTTTTTATATAAGCTTAAAATGAATAATTGCAAGATAAAATAAGTAATTTTAAATTATAATTATGTTACATATTATTGAAAAAAAACAATTAATATCCGTTATAATAATCTGTCCATTTTGTGCTCCAAACTAAATATCATGCAAGCATTATTTAAAGACTTATTAAAAAGCGCGATTATCACAGACATTCTTGGTAAAATGCCTGCGGTAAAACTAATTTTTTTTACCATGCTTGGCATGATGCTGCTAAGTTTTTTATTCTTATCTTTATTATCACACAACAGTCTTGACCCTGCTTGGTCGCATCTAGGAAGCACCGATGCAATCAGCAACGTTATGGGCGGCTTGGGCGCATGGGTCAGTGATATTTTGTACGTTTTTTTTGGACTTGGGGCATGGTGGCTGGCAGTTTTGTTGTGTTATGAACTCATTTGCATTTGGTCAAAACAAGTGGCTGTAGCGTGGTGGTTACGTGTCTTTGCTTATGGATTTTTATTGATTTTTATTAGTGGGCTTCTTGCGCAATGGGGCAGTTATACAAACTCAGTAAATGCTATGAATATGGGTGGCGTGATTGGTTTTGAGCTGCATCAAGGACTTCAAGCCATTATGGGTCAGTTATCAGCAACACTATTTTTGTGTGCCTTAATTCTTGTTGTTGGCTTTTTAACCTTTGATACTTCAGCTAAAAAATTAACCAAATTACCAACCAAAAAAAGCAGTCAAGTTATTAGTACCTCTGAACCTAAATTATTTGAACCCATCTTGACAACTTCAGCTAAACATACAGCAAAATCTGAATCTTCTGAAAAATCATTAAATGAATTTTTAAACCAATCTGGTTTAAGAGATGAGGTTTTAAATCAACATATTAAAGAACAAAATAAAGCCAAACAAAATAAAACTACCAGCTCTGAACCCATTAACCACGAGATTGAAGGGGCTAGCATTCAAGATGCTAGCAAATATAGCGACACAAAAGGCACTCAAGTTACTTACGTGCCAACCGAGGTAAAAATCTGGCACGATGATGATATAATCATCTACCCACCAAATCAAAATCCTGCTAGCAAAGTCGCTCCTGAAGCAGTTTCTGATAAAAATTTAAACGATGATACTGTCAAAAATATCTTAATTAAAGATAATACAGGTCTTGATGGTCTTGATGTTATTAATCAACAACAGTTCAAGGATGACTTGACAAAAAACAATTTTCCCACAAATACAGATGACTTGATTTCTGATAATTTTATTCAAGAAACTTTGACCAGTGTTGTCATAGAAAGCTCAACGGCAGAAAATGACGTCATAGACAATCATGTTGACAACGGTCAATTGATGGATCATTCATCAAACACAAATGCCAATACAGCAGCCCAAATAACACCCAATAAGCCTGATATTACCAGTGAACACGCGGGTAAATCCTACGCTATGAGCACACTGGAATATCGTATGAGTTTAAGTCCAATTCCAGAACTGTCATTGCTTGATAAAACACCGCCCAAACAAGTGGTTTACACTTCTGAAGAATTAGCTGCCTTATCTGAACTTTTAGAAATCAAGCTTAAAGAATTTGGTGTCAGTGCTCGTGTTATCAGTTCACTGGTTGGTCCTGTGGTTACGCGTTTTGAAGTGGAACTGGCAGCTGGTGTTAAAGTAAACCGAGTAACCAAAATTTCTCAAGATTTAGCCCGTTCTATGTCCATGACATCGTTACGGGTTATTCCAGTCATTGCAGGAAAACCATATATTGGTATTGAAGTCCCCAATCGTCATCGGCAAATTGTTAGCTTGATTGAACTTTTACAAACCAAGGATTATCAAGACCCAGACAGTGGTATTAGCATTGCCATTGGCGCGGATATTAGTGGCAAAGCAGTCATTGCTGACCTTGCTAAAGCTCCACATATGCTGGTTGCTGGTACAACAGGTTCAGGAAAATCAGTACTGGTCAATTCGTTTTTATTATCCATGCTCCTTAAATATACGCCTGATGAACTGCGCTTGATGCTAATTGACCCAAAACAATTAGAACTTGCCAATTATGCAGATATCCCCCATCTTTTAACACCAGTTATCACCGATATGACTGAAGCTACCGCCGCTTTAAATTGGTGTGTAACTGAAATGGAGCGACGTTATCAGTTGATGAGTCTTTTACGCGTGCGTAAATTATCTGAATTCAACAAAAAAGTAAATGAAGCCGAACAAACAGGACAACCCATCATTGACCCCTTATGGGATGCTAATGATAGCGTTAGCATTGCCTCCACCCCAAAACTAAAACCATTACCACAAATCGTTGTTGTGGCTGATGAATTTGCTGATATGATGATGCAGCTTGGCAAAACCGCTGAAGAACCCATCGTTCGACTTGCCCAAAAAGCTCGTGCAGCTGGCATTCATTTGATTTTAGCAACTCAGCGACCTGTAGCAACGGTCGTTACAGGACTTATCAAATCCAACGTACCATCTCGGGTTGCCCTTCGGGTGAATTCAGCAGTTGATAGCCGAATCATTATTGAAGAGTCTGGCGCAGAAGATATGCTTGGTCATGGTGATATGATGTTCCTAGCGCCCGGCAAAAACACCACAGAACGGGTGCATGGTGCGTATGTAAAAGATGATGAAGTAAACCGAATTACTGACGCTTGGCGTGAACGTGGCAAACCTGAATATATTGATTTGTCAAATAGTTATGTTTTTGAAGAAGAAAACATTGCCAGCAGTAGTACTGTCAAAAACGGCGATGAAGAGTATTACAATCAAGCAATGACGTTTTTTATGGAAACTCGCAAAGTTTCTATTTCTAGTCTTCAGCGCAAACTTTCTATTGGTTATAACAAAGCTGCTCGCATTGTAGACTTGATGGAAGAACGCGGCGTGGTCAGCCCTATGGATAACAGTGGCAAACGCCAGCTTTTAATCTAAATTGGGTGGAATGATAATGACTGTTGGCTTTTGGGTAATTGCATTTGTGATTTTGCTGATTGTAGGCAATCTGATGGCGGCTAAACCCAAAATTCATGAGGTTCGCTTGGGTGAATTTCGCCTACTTGCCCGCAAAAAAGGGTTAAATCCCAAATTAATTGCCACCCCAGAATGGTTGAAAAATAATCAAAAATTAATCCAAAATCAAAAAACATCAATGATTACTCAATACACACTGGTTAATGATAACTGGCGCAACCCTTTGATGCATTTTATTTTTGATGGTCAAATATGGCATAATTTGGATGATGTTGATTTTTTTGTTCGCATAAGCCCACCCGATAATTTATCGCCTTATTTTGTAGGAATGCTGATAAAAGCCAACAGCATTAGTTTATATTGGCACGATGAATCGTATTTACAAAAATTTTCAGTGCGCGAAAACATCAGTACCACAATGGAACATGACTTAACCGCATTATCTGATTATTTATCACAGATTTTATCAGTTGACGCATGATATGATTAATACCATGAACATTTATCATTATTTTAAAGCTGCCCTAAAATACGGTCTCTTATTTATTATCATCTACACCATCATTCACATGTTGCGAACACCTGATTTGCCTAATGCCCCAAATTTAGTCTATCAGAATATTGATGGCAAATCTGTCAATGTTATATCTCAAAGTTATCAAAAACCTGTTTTAATTTATTTTTGGGGCAGTTGGTGTGGCGTTTGTCGTCGTACCAGTCCAAACATTCAAAAATTATCACAAGGGCACAATTTTGACAACCATTATGAGATTATTAGCGTTGCTATTTCCTCAGGCAGTGATGCAGAATTAAAACAGTACATGCAGAAAAAAGATTATCATTTTCAAACGATTAATGATGATAATGGGCAGATATTTAATACATGGCAAGGCACAGTTGTACCCTCTATGGTTATTTTAAAAGATGGAAAAATTCATCATGGGTTTACAGGATTTACGCCACTTTGGTTATTAAAAACGCATTTATGGTTGGCAAAATAAAAGCTTATCATTGATAAGCTTTTATTGTTTTTGTTGTTCAACTATTACCAAATACCGTTTTTCACTTTGGCTTTTAATTCTGGATGGTCGTCTAATTTAAATACAGGTTCTTTGATTCCTGATTTTAATTGACGGGTATAGTCTTTAATCAAGACAAACGCATATTTGGATAATAAAACAATTGCAATTAGGTTAATAATTGCCATAAATCCCATTGCCATATCGCCCATATCCCAGACAATATCTACTTTTGTAACCGCACCAAAATAGACAAATCCCAACACCATCATGCGAAACAGTGTTAAAACAACAGGATGATTTTTCAAAAATTGCATGTTGGATTCAGCGTAAGCGTAGTTACCAATGATGGTAGAAAATGCCAACATAAACAAAATGATTGCCAAGAAATATTGACCCCAGCCGCCAACGTGAGCTTCTAAGGCTGCTTGAGTTAGATGAACCCCTGATAAATCTTTGGCGTTTTCTGGCATGGTTGCAAGCAAAATCACAAAAGCAGTGCAAGAACAGATAATTAAAGTATCCACAAACACCCCAAGCATCTGTACTGTACCTTGTTCTACAGGGTGTTTCACACTGGCAGCCGCCGCCGCGTTAGGAGCTGAACCCTGACCTGCTTCGTTGGAATACAAACCACGTTTGATGCCCTGCATCATCGCCAAAGACACCATAGAACCAAATAATCCACCGCCGGCAGCTTCATAACTAAAGGCTTTAGAAAAAATAAGTGAAACAACCGCAGGCACTTCACCAATATTAATAAAAATAATATAAAATGATACTAAAATATACACCAGCGCCATAACAGGAACCAGCATCTCAGCAATTTTTGCCACACGATTGATGCCACCTACAATAATAGGGGCTGCCAAAATCACCAAAAACACGCCCACAACGTGTTTGTAAATCTGCCAATCATCTTGGCAAGCTGCCGCTGCATCAATACAGCCTGATGCTGATGCAATTGATTGCGTGATGGTATTGGATTGAATTGCTTCATATACAAACCCAAAACAAAAAATCAGGGCAATCGCAAATAACGTACCTAGCCATTTTTGTCCAAGCCCTTGCTCAATATAATAAGCCGGGCCACCGCGAAAACGTCCTGTAACTGGGTCTTTAACCTTAAATAACTGAGCAAGGCTTGACTCTACCAATGCCGAACACATACCAATCAAAGCAATCAACCACATCCAAAACACTGCGCCAGCACCGCCAATACCGATAGCCAGTGCTACCCCTGCTACGTTACCGACGCCAACACGACTAGCAAGACCAGTAACAAACGCCTGAAACGCAGTAATACCATGCTGGTCAGCTTCTTTTCGGCTGGATAACATCGTTTTTATACTACTGCCAAAAAGTCGAAATTGGGCAAATCCTGACATCAATGTAAAGAAAAAACCAATTCCAACAAGCATCCATACTAAAATATCCCATAAAGGTGCGTTGATGGATTGAACAACACAGTGTAATCCCTCAACAAAAGTCGGTTGACCGACACAGGAAAACGGGCTAGTGTACATATTCACACTCTCTGATTTACGTTTACTTTTAAAAATTTTTAACAATTTAGTTGCTTTTTGCATCAAAAAACTGATTGGCTTTGTTGGTTTAAGTCGTCATTTAAGTAAACATAATCCATCAAAGAAACATAAACTTAAGACAAAACCATCATTTTTAACATTTAAGACACTAAAGCAAACAACGAAAACTTATTATAAAGTATTTTAATATTTAATACAGTATTTTATTTACGACTGTGATTATCCTTTAAATCTAAGACATAATTTAATAAAATTGCCACAAAAGTCGCTGTGCCAATACCACCTAAATCAAATGAACCAATAATCAGTCCAAAATTACCTGTGCCTAAAATAATGGTAATGGCTCCAACCATAAGATTTTTGTTGTTAGAAAAATCAACCTGATTATCCACCCAAATTCTCACGCCTGCGATGGTAATCAGTCCAAATACCACGATGGATGCGCCTGTTAAAATAGGACTTGGAATCGTTTGAATTAATACTCCAAATTTAGGCGATAACCCCAAAAATACCGCAAACACGCCTGCCACCACAAAGACAATGGTTGAATATACGCGCGTTACTGCCATTACACCAATGTTTTCACCATAAGTGGTCATACCCGTTCCACCTACACCCGCCGATAATGCAGTTGCCACACCATCGGCAACAAAGGCTTTACCAAGTTGAGGAGTGAGATTTTCACCTGTCATTGCGCCAACTGCTTTAATATGCCCTAAATTTTCTGCAACTAAAATTAATGCTACAGGGACAATAATTAACATGGCATTTGCATCAAACACAGGCTGACTAAAATTTGGGGTGCCAAACCAATGAGCTTGACTGATAGGAGTAAAATCAATGGGTGTGCCAAGATGTAAAACGTTGGTTGCTAAGATATAAATAACATACGCCAAAATCAAACCTAATAACAGCATCAGCCTTTGAGCAAAACCTTTCACAAACACTGCAATCATACTCATACAAAGTACAGTCATCAGTGTCATCACCAATTCAAAAGGCTTGCCTGCCACGCCAGACACCGTAACTGGGGCAAGGTTTAAACCAATAATCATCACCACTGCTCCTGTTACGACCGGTGGCATTAACCGTTCAATCCAGTTTGTGCCTATTGCCATGACCAAAAATCCAATCAAAGCATACACCACCCCACAAGCAATAATACCCCCTAATGCTATGGGTAAATTTGGATTGGCTCCAGAACCTGTTGCGTGAGCAGTTGCTGCTGCCACCACGCCAATAAATGCAAAACTTGACCCTAGATAGCTTGGTACTTTACCGCCTGTCATGATAAAAAATAAAATGGTACAAATACCACTCATCATAATTGCTAAATTAGCATCAAATCCCATCAAAATTGGTGCCAGCACCGTTGCGCCAAACATCGCCAAAACGTGCTGAAGTCCAAGCATGACGGTTTGGGCAGGTGGCAAATATTCATTTGTGGCAACAGGACGCACGTTTAAATCGCCTTGATAAGGTCGCCATTTGGTAAACCAACTCATATTTTTCCTTATTATGTTTTAGAGTAACTGAATTTTGACTGTATTTTAAAGTTATTAAAAACGACTAAACAATAAACCATTAAATTCATTGGGCTTATTTTAATTTCTTTTTTTCAGAAAATACAATATTTTATTTATATCATGACCGCTTTGTTAAAATTTGTAATAACTGGTCTTCACTTAATCGCAATCGCCCTTTGGTTTTTTTACTTGGTTTTGGCTGATCTGGCGATAAAACCGCAGTGCCACCTAGTAGAACTGCTTGATTTTGAGCGTCAGCATAAGCATGACAAATTGCACACGCCAAAGCATCAGCGGCGTCTTCTTGTGGTACAAAATCCAGCTTTAGTAATAACTGCACCATTTTTGATACTTGTTCTTTATCTGCTGCACCATAACCACTAACCGCCTGTTTGATTTGTCTTGCACTGTATTCACAAACATTTAAATTATTCATAGTTAAGGCAGCAATTGCCGCTCCGCGCGCCTGCCCAAGTTTTAATGCAGAATCTGGGTTTTTAGCAACAAAGACCTGTTCAATTGCGGCTTTGGCATTGTTCTCATTCAATTCGTGTCGGGATAAAATTTCACTTAATTTTTTAAAAATACAGGCAATTCTGCCTGGCATATCAGCCACTTTAGTGTAAATTACCCCTGCATCCACAAAAATTACCTTTGCTTTTTCTTGCTTGATGATACCATAACCTGTTTTGCGAGAGCCTGGGTCGATACCCACAATAAACGTCATCCATTCACCCATCATTTACTTATTTAAAACAAACTTACCATTTAAACTTTAATAATCGCCCCTATTTATTATAAAGTACTTTTTATTGACTTGTTAATTATTAGGAAACTTTTATGGGCGTGGTGGTTGGTATTGCTTTGGTATGGTTTATCATTGAAATGCTCGTTTGGTATTTGGTAGCACAATTTATCAGTGGTTGGCTGGTTTTTTTATGGTTTATTGTTGCTGCATTTATTGGTTTTGGGCTACTTAAAAAGGCATTTAGCACGCTTAATCCTGTTGCACAACAATTTAAAAGCGGTGTCATCCCAAATCCTGCTAATCAACCGCCTAAACAAAGCATGTTAAAAGCTGTGGGTTTTGGTCTAGCAGGTGTGCTGCTTGTGTTGCCGGGGCTTTTAAGTGATATTGCTGCATTTTTAGTATTATTACCTGCCATTCAAAACCTTTTATCCAATAAGGCTGAAAATTACGCCAAAAACAACCAAGATAAAATGATGGCAATGATGGCAAAACACATGGGCGGAAACTCACCCTTTGGTAATATCAATGGCATGGGTGGTATGTCTGGCGGTTTTGGGCAAAACAGTCCTTTTGGCAGTGGTTTTGGTGGCACAACGATTGATGGGAAAGCCACCATCAAACAAAAATCTGCCAATGATGATTAAAATTTTTACAAAATTTTAGATAAAAGGCACTGTAAATAGGACAATCAAACAATTTTTATAATCAAGTTGGGGTATAATAGGCGATTGATTTAGTTCATTTGTTAGGTTGAGTTTGTGGGGTCTTTGTGGACATTGTACAGTATTTGCATGGGCTGGTATCTAAAAATCTAGGACTGTTTGATGATGATATTGACGCCAACCTCCTAAAACAGTATTATGCTTTAAGCCTTGCTTTGCTTGCTGGTCAAAAAACAGATATTACAAACCCCGCTTCTCAAAACCTCACTGCACTTTGGGGCGAACAAACTCCCAATCTGGTCCGTCGTCTGGCGCGCAGTTTTCATGTAGATGAGCGTCATACTTTGAGACTGATTCATCATGCCACCGCACCAATGTTGGTTGAAATTTTAGGTGCATGTGGCGACGGCGAACCAAGTGAATTTATCTTAAGTCATATAAAAAACAGCGTAGGACATTTACCTGCTTGGTCTGGTCAATTTATCCCAAGTTCTTTAAGTGATGTTTTACAACACACCAAAGAAGACAATCCGCAAAATGTCTCTGACACCACAATTCGTTTGGATATTGATGAACCCACTTTAGTAAATCTAAATGATGATGACGAAAGTTTATTACAAAAACCTAATGCAAATTCCCAAAAACCCCTACTGATTGGACTTGGCGTAGGGGCAATCGTATTGGGTTTACTAACCTGTGGATTTTATGTATATAAACACAAATTCCAGACTCACGAACCTTCTTTAACCGCCACAACCAAACCTGCCCAAACTCCACCACGCATATCCATTACCACGGGTGAAAATGGCACGTTATATGCTTGTCGAGCCGAAATTGGTAACAGTGATTTACATACCATGCTTTTGGGTATCTTGCAAAAAAACTTTGGACAAGTAAACTGCGTGATGGATATTGATAACACCTTTGGGTCTTCTTTGGTGGGGCTTGAACGCCTAGAAAGCATCATTGCCATGATAAAATCTGAAGCCTATACCAGTATTGAAATCATTGGCAATCAAATCATCATCAATAGCCCACAAGCTGAAGTGATTACGCGCATGGTTAAAGACATCAGTTTACTTGCTCCACAGTTTACTGTTTCTGCAGCAGCGCCTTTAAACAAAGACAACTTAATCAAAAACAGCATCACCAACTCACAACACGCATTAGATAGCTTAATTACCCCATTGGATGCTTATGGGCTGTCTCGAGCAATGAGTATACAAGTTATTGATTTTAATAAAGAAAAACAATTACCCGCTCAAAATCAAGCACTATTAACCACCTACGCCAAGGTACTGAGTGAAAATCCCAACATTAAGCTGATGGTAGTGGCTCATACCGATGGAACTAATAGCGACCGCAAAGCCAACATTACTCTATCTCAGCAACAAGCAGAAACCGTTAAAGATTTTTTACTGCAAAATGGGGTTAGTGATGATCAGCTGACTGCAAAAGGCGTAGGTGATATTTATCCAATCGCGGATAATGCAACTGAACTTGGACAATTTAAAAATCGTCGTATTGAATTTTTGGTGTATGATGATGCAATTTTATCTGCAATGAATGCTGATATCGCACACGCCACCCAAATTCAGACCCCTGCTCAAATGGTGCAAACCGCTCCTTATGTTCCAAGTGAACAAATGGGATATATTGTTGATGCTAACGCTCAAGTTCAGCAAGCGGCAATTGTATCAGACCCCAATATGGTGCAAGGCATGCCCCAACCAATGACCACACCAAACGCCTACCCAGCAACTGTTCAACAACCAATTTACCCACAAAATCAACCAACGGTCGCCAGCCCTGCATACGCCCAACCCACCTACACACCTCCCGCCTATGTACCTCCTAGCCCTGAGGTTCAAAATCCAGCTAATACAGGACAAATTAATATTTCTAATAGTCGTGGACAAAGTATCAGCAGCACACCTAGTGGTGCAGGCATCTCTAAAGAAATTCAGGAACTTTCTGAAACCACCATTCATTCTGAAAGCAAAAAGGGGCAATCCGCAGAATATCGACCCTAACAACCAAGACCTGCTAACAATTAAGTAAATATTACTTATTCTTATCGTTTATGTTTTTTTATGTGTTTTTATTTGTTTAATTGTTGAATACTATTTCTTTTCAGTTATGGATTAGCGACAATATGGCAATTTCTATCAAATTTATACGTTTTAGAGTGTTTATTTTCACGGTTTTTTAGCGTATATTTGTATAGTTTTTGGGCATGCTATCAACATCTTTTTAAATGAAATTTTCAACTTGTTTTATAAATTTTACAAACAAATAGGATACACTGATGAATATCATTGAGCAATTACATCAAAATGTCACCCCTAAAGTCTTGCAACTGGTTCAACATTATATTGGAAATGACCAAAACAAAACACATTTGTTGACGTCTATTTATGGTATTTTAGGGGCTCGACTTTCCGATGATGCTACTGCTGAACGTGTAGAAACACTACTAAAAACCAACCCAAACGCCCTACATAATGGCGCTAAAGTTTTAGATGCCTTGCTACAAGATGAACATGGAAATTCACAAGTGGCACTATTAACCAGCGAACTTTCTAAAGAACACAATTTGCCTCAAAGCACCACAGATGCGATTTTGGCGACCGCTGCACCTCTTGTACTTAACGAAGTCAAGTATTTGGCAAAAGATTCATCAATTGCCAGCTATTTACAAGGAAAATGGTCAGAATTTAGCCATATTTTACCTTCATGGACACATGCCCTATTACCTGCCGGATTACTGGCTGGCTTTGCTGGATTGGCAAGCGGAGCATCGGCTAAGGTGGGTGAATTGGCAGGCGGTATCGGTAATTTTGCTGGAAAAGCTGCTGCTGAAGCGGAAGGTTTGGCAGATGACGTTAAAGACGGCGCAAAAGCTGCTGGAGCGGCGGCTCTTGGTGCGGCAGGTGCGGCGGCAGCTGGATTGGGTGCTTTAGCTGGTAAAGCATTATCTGGAGCTGGCAAACTGGCTGATAACGTTAAAGAAGGTGCAAGCAAAGCAGCTGACAAAGCAGAAGATTTAACCAGTAAGGCGGCTCATGAAGCAGGTGAATTAGCTGGTGATGTTAAAGACGGCGCAAAAGCTGCTGGAGCGGCGGCTCTTGGTGCGGCAGGTGCGG
>CAKAQU010000003.1 GCA_916720335.1 uncultured Moraxella sp.
CCACATACTATATCACAAAGCCCATCAATATTGTGATATACTGTCCGATTGGCGCTGCCATACTAATTGTTTTAGGATGACAATTAGCAATGATGTAATACTTTGAAATTTTTATCTTTTTTATATTTAGGATAACTAAAATGTCAAAAACCAAAACCAGTACAGTTTTTAATGAAATTCCTACAAAAGATGGTAAATTAACCATCGCTTTAATGCAGACAAATTTTTGGGTAGGAGATGTTGCAGGAAATGTGCGCAAAATGCGTGCGCTTACTCAAGATGCGAAAGTACGTGGGGCTGATATTGTTATTTTCCCCGAATTGTCTTTAATTGGTTGCCCGCCAGAAGATTTATTACTTCGACCAACTTTAAATGAACGTATCAAAGAAGCTTTACACGACCTCGCTCTGATTGATGATATCGTAATCATTTTAGGCTATCCACATGTTGACCAATCAGGCACCTTTAACTCGGTTGCCATTTTACATAATGGCAGTCAAAAAGGGTTTTATCATAAACAAAAACTTGCTAATTATGGCATTTTTGATGAACGACGCTACTTTAATGAGGGGCACAATCAAGTTTTATTTGATTTAAAAGGCACTACCATTGGGCTTTTGATTGGCGAAGATTTATGGCAAGACAAACCTATTGAAAATCTTAAAAATTCAGGGGCAGAATTAATTATTAGTCTACACGCCTGCCCATTTGAGATTGGCATTCAATCCAAGCGTAAACAGCTACTAGACAAACAAGCTAAAAAACACCATCTACCCATTGTTTATATTAATACCGCTGGCGCCCAAGACGACATCGTATTTGATGGCGGTTCTTTGGTTGTACAAGCTGATGGTAGCATTGCCCATGAAGGCAGTCGCTTTGTTAATCAGCTTATTATGGCAAATTTTGACATTACAAGTAAAACATTTGACACTCAAATTAAAGCCCCTCTTGATTTATCAGAAGAGTCAGAAATGTATCAAGCACTGGTTGTGGGGCTACGTGATTATGTTAATCGTTCTGGATTTAAAGGGGTGATTTTGGGATTGTCAGGCGGTATTGATAGCGCTTTGACTTTATGCATCGCTGTAGATGCCTTGGGCGCTGATAAAGTGTATGCGGTGATGATGCCTTATGAATACACCTCTAACATTAGCTTAGAAGATGCCGCCGCTCAAGCCTCTCGCCTAAACGTTTCTTATACTGTATGCCCAATTCATGATGCAGTAAATGGTTTTCATTCAGCTTTGTCTGGTATTTTAGATAAAGATGGCGGGGACACGACCACCGAAAACTTACAAGCGCGAGCTCGTGGTACGATTCTAATGGCGCTGTCTAATAAATTTGGTCATATGGTCATCTCTACAGGTAATAAATCGGAAAATGCAGTTGGCTATTCAACACTATACGGAGATATGGTTGGCGGGTTTAATGTTTTAAAAGACATTTATAAAACCGATGTTTACAGACTTGCTAATTATCGCAACCGTCTAGAAGACATTCCTGTTATCCCAGAGCGTGTTATTACTCGCGCACCTTCTGCCGAACTTCGCCCTAATCAAAAAGATGCTGATAGCTTACCTGATTACGCAGTACTTGATGCGATTTTAAAAATGTATATTGATGAAGATTTGGGCTATAAAGCCATTTGCGCTGCTGGTTTTGAACCTGCGTTGGTGGAAAAAGTACTGGCAATGACTGATAAAGCTGAACACAAACGTCGTCAAGGTGCAATTGGTACAAAAATTACTCAAAAATCTTTTGGTAGAGACCGTCGCTATCCACTGGTTAATGGTTGGGCGATTAAAGGTTATGAATTGTAATTTACACCATAAGATAAGCAAAACGCCATTTGTTATAAATGGCGTTTTTAATTAATCAATCGTCATAATCGTAGTAATCATCATAATCATCGTAATCTTGATAACGGTTATCGCCATAATGATAATCATAGTCGCGTTGCCCCTGATAATCTTTGACTCGGCGTTCATTTTCCTGACGTTTTTTATGTTTGTCGTACTGATGCCCTGCCAGTCCGCCCAGTGCCGCTCCACCGACAGTTGCAGCTTTATCGCCACCACCAACCACATAACCTGTCGCTGCTCCAACCATCGCCCCAGTTGCCATACGGCGTTCTTGGGTGTCCATTGTACCACACGCTGACAACGTGCAAGCCAATGTTAAAGCGGTCATTGTTTTTAGCCAAGTTTTCATCAAAATTTCCTTAATGGTTAAAATCTCATTTTTGAAATCTATATGATTGAGATTTATCTAAACCACTCTTTATCAAGATAGTACATAAAGTTTTTTGTATACAATCTTATTTTAAAAAAGTATTCATGATAATTATAATTGCAATTCCAACAACCAATCACTAAATTGCCAATAAATATCACATCCACAAGATTTACAATCTTTTTAGTACGCTAACGTCCTCTTCTTTGGTGTTTATCGTATTGATGACCTGCCAGTCCGCCCAGTGCTGCTCCGCCAACGGTTGCAGTTTTATCACCATCACTAATGACATATCCAGTTGCTGCTCCAACCATAGCTCCTGTTGCCATACGGCGTTCTTGGGTGTCCATTGTAGTACAAGCTGAAACTGCCAATGCAATCACTGCAACTGTAACTGCTTTTAAATAATTTTTCATCACTATCTCCTATTTTTAAGGGGTGTTAAAAGAGAGAGTTGTTAAACTATAACTACCTTTTATTATAATAATTTTATTAATTAAATCAAGGAAATGGACAAAACATCAACAAAAATGTAATTTCATTACAACTGTTTGAATACACGAAATAAATCTTCAAATTTTGAAATATTTTGTAACATTTTAATGAATTATCCAGAAAAAACGCATCCAATCCAAAGATGCGTTTTTGTTTTAAAAAAAAGAGAAAACATTAAAGTTTTGCAGTTAATTCAGGTAAAGCTTCAAATAAGTCTGCCTGTAAAAAGTAATCTGCTACTTGAACAATAGGTGCTTCTGGGTCAGTGTTAATAGCCACAATAACTTTAGAGTCTTTCATGCCTGCTAAATGCTGAATCGCCCCAGAAATACCCGCAGCAATGTATAATTCGGGAGCAACGATTTTTCCTGTTTGCCCAACCTGCATATCGTTTGGCACAAAACCTGCGTCTACTGCTGCTCGCGATGCTCCTACTGCTGCTGATAATTTATCTGCCAATGGGTTAATATATTGAGCGAAATTTTCAGCACTTGCTAATGCTCTACCGCCAGAAACCACAACGCGAGCAGAGGTTAATTCGGGACGTTCTGATTGTCCAAGCTCTTCAGCAACAAAACGCGATTTATCTGTGTTTTCACCAATCTCAACTGACTCAATTGTAGCAGAACCTTCTAAAGCTGCTTGCTCAAATGCAGTAGTACGTACACTCAATAAGATTTTTTCCTCATCAATCTCAATGGTGGCAAACGCGTTACCAGCATAAATTGGACGTACAAATGTATTAGCATTAACAACGGAAACAACATCCGACGCCATATTAACATCAAGTAAAGCAGCAACTCGTGGCAAAATATTTTTGCCTGTAGTGGTTGCTGCTGTGATGATATGGCTATAATCTTTGGCAAAATTAACAAGTACAGGTGCAACATTTTCAGCAAGCTGATGAGTGAAGGCGGCATTATTTACCAAAATCACCTTGCTCACGCCAGAGATTTTTGCAGCAACTTGCGCTACTTCATCTGCCTGAAATCCTGCAACCAACACATGGACGTCAGCGCCAATTTGGGTAGCAGCAGTGACCGCGGATAACGTAGCAGATTTTAGTTCTTTATTATTGTGTTCAGCATAGACTAAGATGGTCATAATTTATCCTTTATAATTTTGTTATTCATCAAATAACTTTGGCTTCATTTTTAAGTTTATCAAGCAATTCATCAACACTATTAACCGTTACACCCGCTTTACGTTCTGTAGGCTCGGCAATTTTTACAGTTTTGATTTTTGAACTCATATCAACACCAAAATCTTCAGGAGTTTTGACATCTATGGGTTTTTTCTTGGCAGCCATAATGTTTGGTAATTTTAAAAATCTTGGCGAATTTAAACGCAAATCAGCCGTTACTACCGCAGGTAGTGGCAATTCCAAAATTTGCAATCCACCATCAATTTCGCGAGTAACGTTAATTTTACTGCCATTTGCTACAACCTCAGATGCAAATGTACCCTGCCCAACACCCATCAAAGCAGCCAGCATTTGTCCTGTTTGGTTATTATCATCATCAATTGCTTGTTTGCCAAGCAGTACCAACTGAGCATTTTCAGCTTCAGCAATGTTTTTTAGAATTTTTGCCACCTGTAAAGGATAGGCTTTATCTTCTGTTTTTACCAAAATCCCTCTATCTGCACCAAGCGCTAACGCTGAACGCAATTGCTCTTGTGAAGCCTCTGTACCAATGGTAACTGCAATCACTTCACTAGCAGCGCCTTTTTCTTTTAAACGAACGGCTTCTTCAACAGCAATTTCACAAAAAGGGTTGATACTCATTTTGGCATTGGCGGTATCAATACCTGACCCATCCGATTTAATACGCACTTTGACATTGTGATCAACCACGCGTTTGACAGCAACTAAAATCTTCATAACTTCTCCGTGATTTGTTTTGAAAACTCGTCAAAATATATCATATTTACCTAATTTTCTAAAGGGGCAAATGCAGTTTTATCAAGATGTTTGACTGTACCGTCTAATAAATTGGCACAAAAAAACACCGCCGAAGCAGTGTTTTTATGACGCAGAAAGATTAAGAGATTACTTCAATCTCTTCAGCTTGTGGACCTTTTTTGCCATCGGTTAACACAAAAGCAACTTTTTGACCTTCTTTTAAGCTCTTAAAGCCTGAACCAACAATGGCGCTATAATGAGCAAAAACATCTTGACCGCCATTTTCTTGAGCGATAAAGCCGAAACCTTTGGGGTCATTAAACCACTTTACTGTGCCTTGAACTTTGTTTGACATGAGTACATACCTATAAAAAACTAGGAAAAAAACGGAAAAACCGACTGTGATGTTGCCAAAACATGCAAAACCAACTACAAAAAACGCCATGCGTCCTAAAATGACATTCGCCCGCAAGTTTTATCAAGTTGTTTTACTCAAATTTTAATTGCACAATTAAAATAATAGTGTAAATCAACTGGTGCAAAACACCTTACCCTTAAGTATAGCAAAGTTTTAAAAAAGAAAAAACATTTTTTTACAATTTTTAACTAATTGTTAAATTAATCAAAGGATATGATTCATAAGCCATCACGCAAACACATAAAAGTGTAAACGTTAAAGCAAAAGATTTACTATAAATCAAATACTTATTTGGAATAACAAAATCATCAATATTGGTGGGTAAATCCTCTTCTTTTAATAATTGTGAACTGTATATCAAACCACCCACACGATAAATAATATAGACCACAGGTATGCTAATGGCATAACGACCGAAATCTAAAAAATACAATGCTGCCATTGAAATAAAAATCCACAGTGAACAAACGACACTCATAAATTGAAAAAATCCACCATTTAACGATTTGCCCTGTTTTTTCATAATCAAATCGGCTCGTATCCAAGTAAAAATCGCCACTATCAAACTAAACAGCACATATAGAAGCGACCAACCGCCAAATAAACCGAAGAATTCAGACAAATTTAACATAGTTATCAATGTTTACTTAAATTATTTAAAACAAATGGTTATTTTAACCCAAAAATCATCTAGAAGGATATTTTTATCCTAACTGAATCATAATTTCTTTTAGCAACTCTTGTTTTTGTAATAGAAATGGGATGTTTTAGCTAAATTGTTTGATAAATTTCAAATAATTAAAAAACAACCACATAAAAATGCGGTTGTTTTTATTAAGATAACAAATTATCAAGATAACCCAAATTAGTTTTTGGTTTTGTCAATAATTTTATTACCGCCAATCCAAGGCATCATCGCGCGTAGTTTTGCCCCAGTTTTTTCAATTTCATGGTCAGCAGTTTGACGACGACGAGCAGTCATAGACGGATAATTAGCCATACCTTCAGCGATGAACATTTTAGCGTATTCACCGGATTGAATGCGTTTTAGAGCGTTACGCATGGCTTCACGAGATTTGTCATTAATCACCTCAAGACCTGTTACATATTCGCCATATTCTGCATTGTTGCTGATGGAGTAATTCATATCAGCAATACCACCTTCATACATCAAATCAACAATCAGTTTTAGTTCGTGTAAGCATTCAAAATATGCCATTTCTGGAGCATAGCCAGCCTCCACCAAAGTTTCAAAGCCCATTTTGACCAGTTCAACTGCACCGCCACAAAGAACGGCTTGTTCTCCAAATAGGTCAGTTTCAGTTTCATCTTTAAAGGTTGTTTCAATAATGCCAGAACGACCGCCACCAACGCCAGCTGCATAAGACAACGCCAATTGTTTGGCTGTGCCAGATGCATCGCGCCACACAGCGATTAAATCGGGAATACCGCCGCCTTTAACAAATTCAGAACGCACGGTGTGTCCGGGAGCTTTTGGCGCAACCATAATCACATCAAGATCGCTGCGTGGCTCAACTTGATTGTAATGGATGGCAAAACCATGGGCAAAAGCAAGTGTTGCGCCTTGTTTGATGTTCGGCTCAATCACGTCTTTATAAAGCTGACGCTGAAATTCATCGGGCGTCAAAATCATCACCACGTCTGCACCAGCCACTGCATCGGCAGTTTCAGCAACTTTTAGACCAGCATTTTCTGCTTTTTTCCAAGACGTAGAACCTGAACGCAAACCAACGGTAACATCAACGCCGCTATCTTTTAAATTTAGGGCGTGAGCATGACCCTGTGAGCCATAGCCAATAATGGCAACTTTTTTACCCTGAATCAATGATAAATCACAATCTTTATCATAATACACATTTAAACTCATAAAGTTTTCCTTTAAAAATTACCCAAAATGGGTGTGGGGTTAAAATTAAAATAATATCAATAAATTGCAAATTATGATTTTTGCGTTGCTTATTAATCATGCCTTAAATAGGTTTAAAATATTTTTATATGGATTTGTTGCAATTGGTGATTTATCAATTGAATAAACCCATCATATAGTTATCAACCCAATTTATAAGCTTAGCGTCTTTTCGCCGCGAGCAATGCCAATGACTCCACTGCGCACTACTTCTAGGATTTTATCGCGTCCAATCACTTCAATAAAACCGTCCAATTTTCCTGCATCACCCGTAATCAAAATAGTGTACAAACTGCTGGCGACATCCACAATCTGAGCTCGAAAGATGTTTGCTGTACGATAGACTTCTTCACGGTTTGAGCCTGTGGCACGTACTTTAATCAGCATAAGTTCTCTTTCAATTTGACCGCCTTGGGTCACCTCAGATAAATTTTGCACCTTGACCACTTCAATGAGCTTGTGCAACTGTTTGGTGATTTGCTCAATCTTATCATCCGTGGTAATGGTAGTTAGGGTAAGTCGTGAAATAGTCGGGTCTTCAGTTGTAGCTACGTTTAAACTATCAATATTGTAACCGCGCTGGCTAAATAAACCTACCACACGAGATAATGAACCTGCTTCATTTTCCATCAACACAGAAATCAAATGTTTTTTAGTTTGTGCTGGCATTAGGTACGCTCCCCTTTTGATAGCCACATATCGCGCATGGATTGCCCTGCAACCTGCATTGGATAAACGTGTTCAGTTCTATCAACATAAACATCAATAAACACCAGACCATCCATTTCAAGAGCAGCTTTTAATTCAGCTTCCATGGTTGCAGAATTGGTGATTTTTACGCCTTTATGTCCATAACTCTCGGCAAGTTTTACAAAATCTGGCAACGACTTCATATAAGACTGAGCATGACGAGCCTCATACAACATATCTTGCCACTGTTTTACCATTCCAAGTTGGGCATTGTTTAAATTTAAAATTTTGACAGGCAAATTGTACTGCAAACAGGTAGAAAGTTCTTGGATATTCATCTGAATTGAACCTTCACCCGTGATGCATACCACAGTTTTTTCAGGAAATGCTAATTTTGCCGCCATAGCATAAGGCAAACCCACGCCCATTGTGCCTAAGCCACCAGAATTGAGCCATTGTCGTGGCGAATCGTATTTGTAATACAAAGCGGCAAACATCTGATGCTGACCAACATCCGAAGTAATGATGGCTTTACCATTTGTTAATTTATATAAGGTTTCCACAACACGCTGGGGTTTGATGGTGTGTAATTCGCCATCCCCGTCTTGGTCATAGCAAAGCCCATGACGTTTACGCCATTCGTTAATTTGCCCCCACCAATCTGATAAAGCATGCTCATCCAAACGTTTTTGACTGCTTTGTAAAATAGCAAGCATTTCCATTAAAACGGGTTTGACATCACCAACAATTGGAATGTGAGCATTGATGGTTTTTGAGATACTAGCTGGGTCAACATCAATGTGAATGATGGTAGCGTTAGGACAGAATTTTTTAACGTTGTTGGTAACGCGGTCATCAAATCTTGCCCCTACCGCCAAAATAACATCACTGTGGTGCATGGTCATATTTGCTTCATAAGCACCATGCATCCCTAACATGCCCACAAACTGTGAATCAGACCCCGCAAAACAGCCAAGCCCCATCAATGTATTGGTAACGGGAAGATTCAACAATTTAGCAAGTTGGGTTAGCTCATTACTGGCATTGCCTAAAACTACCCCACCGCCTGCGTAAATGACTGGTCGTTTGGCAGACAGTAGTGTTTCAACCGCTTTTTTAATTTGTCCACTATGACCTTTTAACGTAGGCTGATAAGAGCGAATATTTACCGAATCTGGCATATGATAAGCAAACTTATCAGCAGGATTGGTCATATCTTTAGGAATATCAACCACTACAGGACCTGGTCTGCCCGACGATGCTACAAAAAAGGCTTTTTTAATGATTGTTGGAATTTCTTTGGGATCTCTGACTTGAAAGCTGTGTTTTACAATAGGGCGAGAAATGCCAATCATATCACATTCTTGAAACGCGTCATCACCAATTAGTCCTGATGGCACCTGACCTGCCAATACCACCATGGGAATGGAATCCATAAAGGCAGTCGCAATGGCGGTTACGGTGTTGGTAGCACCCGGTCCAGACGTTGCTAGCACCACGCCAGTTTTTCCTGTAACACGGCTATACGCATCTGCCATATGACCTGCAGCTTGCTCATGGCGAACTAAGATATGTTCAATTTTATCTTGTTTAAATAGCGCATCATAAATGTGCAAAACAGCACCGCCTGGGTAACCAAAAATATATTCAACCCCTTCATCAACTAGGGCTTGAACAAGTAAATCACCACCGGACATATGCACGGTCTCACCATTTTTTAAGGCGATTTGGTTGGCGTGAAACTGACTAAATACATCTTTTTGGGAGCTATGTCCCTGATTTTGGGCTGGTTGCTCTGTCATACCTATTTCCTTAATTTACCCAAAAAGGCAAACATACCTAAAAAATTAGCAAAATAGGCTTAACAAAACAAGAAAGGAGAAGCAAAGTTCTGATGTCTTGCTGGCTGATAAGCCTAAATGCAATGTCAAATACCGCAATACAAAGGATAATTTATACTAAGTAATTTGACAAACGCAGTATCTGATAAATAACTACGCTGACCGAAAAACAATGCTATCTTACCTTAAAATAAACCATTTGCCAAGAAGATTTCCCCAAATTTTTCAGCTAAATTTTTGATTGAGTATTTTGGTGATTGCTTTTGGCATTTGCACCGCTTCTAAGCCAATTTTGGTTTTATTAGCTAAATAATCGCCTGCCAGTGCATGAATGCTAATCATGTCCAACAGGCTTAATTGTGGCTGAGATAATTTTAATCCACCAATTAAACCTGCCAAAACATCACCCATGCCCGCTGTTGCCATGGCTGGATTGCCAAAGGCGCAAACGCCAATTTCACCCTTGTCGCATACCAAAGAGCCAGCGCCTTTTAGCACCCAAGTACCGCCAAATTTTTGAGATAATGCCTGCAGACTAAAAAGTCTATCTTGATTGATTGTTGGTGTTTTAGTATTTAGTAACCTTGCCGCTTCGCCATCATGAGGGGTTAAAATGATAAAATCTGGCAATTTTTGAGGATGTTTTGCTAAAAAATACAACGCATCGGCATCAAAAATAACGGTCTTTAGAGAGTAGCTTTGATAAATCATGGTAATCATACTTTGATAAACCTGCTTTGACCATGTATCGCGTCCAAGCCCCATGCCAAAAACCACTCCATCAATATCTAACAAATAGTCTGCAAAAGACTGCCTATCAAAAATATCATTCATGTCTTTAACCATCACATTTGGACTGTGCGCCAAGATAGCACTATGGTGATTTTTATGACACATCACCGTAACCTTGCCTACACCGCAAGCCATCGCTGTCACGCCTGCCATCAGTGCTGCACCACCCATATTTTGATGACCTCCAATGATTAAAAGATGACCAAAATCACCTTTATGAGCATGATTTGCCCTTGGAACAATATCAGGATAACACGTATCTATAGTAGCAATGCTGGTCAATTGCTCATCTTTTGGAATCAAAGGAATTAAAACCGTTTTTCCTGCGTAGGTTTTACCCTGACCTATGAGCAGCCCAAGCTTTAATCCCATCACACACAATGTAAAATCTGCATGAATACATATTGGCATTGGGACTGCAGTATCAGGATGTAAACCACTAGGAATGTCTATAGCGATTTTTATGCCTGATTGTTGGTTAAAATTTTGAATAACTTGCTGATAAGTATCATCTAATGGTTGATTTAAACCATTACCAAACAATGCATCAATATGGACGTCAAAACCATCATTAACTGTATTATTTTGAATTGGCACACCAAGTTTTTCAGCAAAAGCCCGAGCGGTTTGACAATCTTGGCTTTTAGCGTCAAATGGTGCATAAATTTTCACCCAATGATTTTGTTGTTTTAAATAACTGGCTATCAAATAACCATCGCCGCCATTATTGCCCACACCACACCACACAAGTATTTTAGGGTTGGATAATTGTTGATGATTGATAAAATTAGTAATTTTTTCACTCATCATCATTGCTGCTTGCTGCATCAGTCCAAACGATGAATTTCCCGCCAAAAACCAACGACTTTCCCACATTTTGATTTGCTCGGCGGTATAAATTGGATATTTTTTAGGGGCATGATATAAAGTATGCATGATGGGTCTCCTTTGATTTTGGATTATTTTTCAATATTTGCAATGCAACCTATTTTTAGAGTAAAAAATAACCCGATTCTATTAAAACTTGGTGAGCTTTATCCAATAAAATCCGACCTTTGGGTGTTCTTTGGATATAACCTTGCTGAATCAGATATGGCTCAATCACATCCTCTAACGTGCCTTTGTCTTCTGCCATCGCTGCCGCTATTGCTTCTACACCAGCAGGTCTGTTTAAAAAACGTTCTTTTAACATAAATAAATAACGTCTATCCAAATCATCCAGCCCCTGCTTATCAACTGATAACATATCTAATGCAAGGCTTGCCATTTGGTCAGTAATGATACCATCGCCTTTGACTTCAGCATAATCACGCACTCGTCGCAAAAGGCGATTGGCAATGCGTGGTGTGCCACGACTTCGATGAGCAACCTCTTTGGCACCCTCTTGTTTTATGATGACGTTCATTAATTTTGATGAACGTTGAATAATGGCGGTCAAATCTTGAACATTATAAAACTCCAATCTTTGGATAATTCCAAAGCGGTCACGCAGTGGCGATGTCAAAAGTCCTGCCCGAGTTGTTGCTGCAACCAATGTAAATGGTGGTAAATCCAATTTGATAGAACGGGCGCCGACGCCTTCACCAATCATAATATCCAGCTGAAAATCTTCCATAGCAGGATACAAAATCTCCTCAATAGCTGGACTTAGTCGGTGGATTTCATCAATAAATAAGACATCATTTTCTTCTAAATTTGTCAGCAGCGCCGCCAAATCACCCGCCCGCTCTAAAACAGGTCCTGATGTCGCTTTTAAATTTGCACCCATTTCATTAGTGATAATATTGGCAAGAGTTGTTTTACCAAGTCCGGGCGGTCCAAAAATCAGCGTATGGTCTAAAGATTCGCAACGTTTTTTAGCAGCTTTAATAAAAACCTTCATCTGCTCACATACTTTTGGCTGCCCAATGTACTCGGATAAAAACTGGGGGCGAATAGCTCGGTCAAAAGCATCCTCTTTTTTGGTATTAGGGTCAATTAAGCGATTTTGCGTCATAACGTAACTAAATGATAATTTACACGTTCGTCATTATAAAAAATTTTGGGTTTTTTGTCTTTGCGTTGGATTAAATTTAACAAATTATTTTAATTTTAATCAAATTTATCCAGATAAACCACTTTGATTAAATATTGCTATTGTGTTACCAATCGCTTGTTTTGACTACAGTATTTCTACATTTTTTTATCATTTATCAGGGATTTTTTTTGGATAAAGCAGTATGATACGTTCATTCTGTTGTATGGGGTTATTTATGATAAATACTGAACAAATTTTATCCATTTTTTCTATAAAATGGGCAAATTTCAACCATAAGGTCAGCAAAGTTTTGGGAATCGGTATGATTTTTGCTTATATACTGAGCAGCACCGCTTCTGCCCAAAATCCAAACTTACGTATGCCAGAAAAAATTCCAGCCAGTAAAACCAATCACTATATGCTTGCCTTAGTGCAAAATCTATCTGAAATTTGTCCGCCAATGCTCAACGCCAAACAAAAACAACAATTCAATGAAGCTTATCAAAATCAATTAAAAATCTTTATGCCAGACGTATCCGACCCAAAAGAAACATTGCGCTACCTAAATACTCAAAATGACTATAAAGAAGTCTTACAGGGAGTGCGTGCATGGACAGCTAGTTTTCCACCAAGTGAAAATAAAGAATTGTGTCAAGAGTTCGCCCAAGCCTCGATTACCTTTTAACATTGGCGCAAAATTTGCATAAAATTTAACCTTAATTTGTACAAAATTTGTATAAATTATTTTAACTTCTGAAGTTTTTTGTTATAGTTTCCACTTTTTTCTCCTGCTTATTTTTTGGCTTATTTTTTTGGTTTATGGTTATGATGTTTGTAAAAAAACCTTTATTGTTGAGTTTATTTGTATTAGGTAATGCTTGCTTGACAAACAACGTCTGGGCAGATAATGATAATGGCATTAATCCACCCGTGCAAGATAACGCAGCATACATTCTTATGGATTATGATACAGGAACAATTTTGGCTCAGCATAATGCTGACACACCATTACCGCCTGCTTCTTTAACCAAAATGATGACAAGCTATTTATTAGAACAACGTTTATCATCTGGTGAAATATCAGAAGATACGCCCATTAAAGTGGATGAAAACGCATGGTGTCGTGGCTCAAGCAGTGAATCGTGTATGTACATTCCTTTAAATGAATCAGCCAAAGCCATTGATATGTTACGTGGAATTATTATTCAGTCTGGCAATGATGCATCAAAAGCCGTTGCTCAGCATATCGCTGGCTCTGAATCGGCTTTTGCTGCTTTGATGAACGATGAAGCTGCCAAATTAGGCATGACCAATACCAAATTTGAAAACGCTACTGGTATGCCATCCGCCAATCATCGCGCCAGTGCTAAAGATTTAGCAATATTATCACGAGCAATCATCAAAAATAGTGGGCAGTATTATAAAATTTATAGTGAAAAAGAATTCACCTACAATAACATCAAGCAAGAAAATCGCAACGCCTTATTATTTAGCGATTCAACTGTAGACGGCTTAAAAACTGGTCATACAGGTGAGTCTGGATTCTCTTTGGCAGCATCCAGCCAAAAAGATAATATGCGTCTAATTGCGGTGGTTATGGGCGCTAAAAGTATGAAGGCGCGCGCCGATGAAACACGAGAGTTGCTTAATTTTGGATTTGGGCATTTTCATAACATCGTTGTTGCTCCAAAAGGTCAATCAGCAGGCGATGCCACTGTTCGATATGGTGAGCACAAAACCGTTAAAACAGAGGTTGCTGAAAACCTAAAAGTTCTTGCCATCAAAACCCAAAAACCCAATATTTCTGCCGTCATTCGCCTTAATGACAACATCACCGCTCCCATCAAAAAAGGGCAAGAATTAGGGCAAGCTTTGGCAGTGATTGATGGTAAAACTATTACTAGTGTGCCTATCATTGCTACCGAAGACGTGGCTGAGGCAGGTTTTGTCAGTCGTATGTGGGAAGGTTTGGTTGATTGGGTAAAAGGATTTTTTTAATCCATTTTACCTTTATACAAATAAAACACTTATAAAAGCTGATTATGAATAATAATTGGCTTTTATTTTGGTATTTTTTAAGATAATTTTTTGATATGATAATGATTGTCAATTCTTTAAAATGATTAAACGGAAAAATTATGAACTATACTTTTAATCGCACCTATCCTGCCACTCGCTTACGCCGACTTAGAGTATCAGACAGCATTCGTGATATGGTTGCCGAAACCCATCTAAAACCTTGTCATCTGATTGCGCCTGTATTTGTACTTGATGGTAAAAACCGCAAAGAAAGCATTGCAAGTATGCCTGATGTTTGGCGACTTTCCATTGATTTGCTGATTGATTATGCCAAAGAATTATCTAAGGTTGGGGTCAACATGGTGGATATTTTTCCTGTCATTCAGCCCAGTCTTAAAACACCAACTGGTGAAGAGGCTTACCGTCTAAATACGTTAGCCTGTCAAGCAGTGAGTGCCTTAAAGGATGCGTTGCCTGATATGATTGTCATGACCGATGTTGCTCTTGACCCTTACACCACACACGGTCAAGATGGTATTATTGATGAAACAGGCTATGTGATTAATGATGTTACCACTGAAGCTCTTATCAAACAAACCCTTGCTCACGCCAAAGCAGGAGCTGATATTATTTCACCAAGCGACATGATGGATGGTCGCATTGGTGCGATGCGAAACGCCTTGGAAAATAACGACTTTGTGAATACCGCTATCATGGCATATTCTGCTAAATACGCATCGGCTTATTACGGTCCATTTCGTGATGCAGTTGGTAGCAGTGGCAATTTAAAAGGACATAAAAAACAATACCAAATGAACCCTGCCAACCGTGCTGAAGCCTTGCATGAAGTAGCTTTGGATATTAATGAAGGGGCGGATATGGTCATGGTAAAACCAGGTCAGCCCTACTTGGATGTGGTGCGTGAAGTCAAAGACGCGTTTGGTATACCAACGTTTGCCTATCAAGTATCAGGTGAATACGCCATGCATAAAGCGGCTATTAATAATGGTTGGCTTAGTCAAGAAGTGATTTTAGAGAGTTTATTAGGTTTTCGCCGGGCAGGTTGTGATGGAATCTTAAGTTATTTTGCTTTAGAAGCAGGAAAAATGCTCAATGATTTACACTGAAGATAAGACCGTAACCAGAAAAATTAACAGCACCATTGACTATATCTGTCAAACCAAAGAAATCCACTGCCAGCTTGCCATAGAAAGTGGCAGTTGGGCATGGGGATTTTTATCACAAGACAGCGATTTTGACGTGCGATTGATTTATTGCCATAATAGTGATTATTATTTATCCATTTTTGAGCAAAAAGGCACATTTGAATTTATTGACAATCAACTATTTGATGTGCCTTTTGATATTGGTGGCTGGGATATTAAAAAAGCCTTAAATTTGATGTATAAATCCAATGTGGTTATTTTTGAATGGTTAAATTCACCAATTATTTATCAAAGTAATGATAAATTGATAAAGAATTTACATGAAATACAAAACGATTATTTTAATCCTAAAGCTGTATTTTATCATTATCAAGGCATGGCAAGAAATGCAAATTCAGCATTGGATTTAACACAGCCCATCAAACTTAAAAATGGTTTTATCTTTTAAGAGCCTTGCTTGCCTGCAACTGGGTGATGCAAAAACAATGCATGCCACCTGTATCCATCACTCCAATGTTTGATTTGCTTAAACCACCAATTACCAAAGAAATCCAAGAGCTGATTATCTTAAAAGCTAATCAGGATGAAAGCTATACTCATACTTTATCAGCACGTCTTCAACAATTTATTTATGATTTATACAATAGCATCAGTCCTGATAACTTATCAGATAGACCTAAAAGCAGCATAGAATCATTAAACCAAATTTTCAAACAAGCAATTTATGACCATTGATGATTTAAAATCCCAAAATTTAATCTTGTTAGAGTGCATTTCCGGCAGTCGTGCCTATGGGCTGGATACACCGGATTCAGATTTAGACATTAAGGGCGTTTTTTATTTACCAAAATCACATTATTATCGCCTTCCAAGTACTTATATCCCGCAAATTAACAATGAAACTAATGATATTGTCTACTATGAAATTGGGCGTTTTATTGAACTTCTTTTGAAAAATAATCCCAGCATTATGGAATTATTAAATACACCAAAAGATAAAATCATTTATAAGCATCCCATCATGGATGTAATCGACCCTAAAGATTTTATTAGTAAATTATGCCAAAAAACTTTTTTAGGATTTGCTGCAAATCAAATCAAAAAATCACATGGTTTAAATAAAAGAATAGTCAATCCTATGGATAAAACCAAAAAAAGTGTTTTGGATTTTTGTTATATATTGAAAAATGGAAACACCATATTATTAAATACTTGGTTAAATCAAAATCAGCTCACTCAAAATCAACTTGGGCTTGCTCAAATCAATCATGTTGCACAACTGTACGCTGTTTATATTGATAAAGAAAATCGGTATCAATTTTCTGGAGTTGTTCAAAAATCAACCGCCAACAATCTAAGTTTAAGTAGCATTCCTAAAAATCTACCCATCAGTTCTTATCTATATTTTAATCAAATTGGCTATAGCAAATACTGTCAAGACTATCACGATTATTGGCAATGGGTAAAAAATCATAATAATCAACGCTATCAAACCACCTTAAAGCACGACCAACCCTATGATACCAAAAATATGATGCACAATTTGCGCCTGCTACATATGGCAAAAGAAATTGCCACTGACGGTCAAATCAGAGTCAAAAGACCCAATAAAGATGAACTTTTATTAATAAAATCAGGTCATTATCAATATGAAGAGCTCATTTTAATGGTGGATAACTTACAAAAAGATATTAACGATGCGTTTAGTAGAAGTGATTTGCCAGAGATGCCAAATGCTCATAATGCTATGAACGCACTCAAAAAAATTCGCTTGGCACTTTATGGCTAATTTGATATGTTTTAAAAAATGTTTTAAAAAAATACAATTGGCTGGCGATAAATCATTGTACAAATTATTACCTCAAAATAAGTCTGACCCTTTATTTTGCCGTTTACCTTGTCATTATGCCCATTCAGCCGTAAAATAGCACGTTAACAAATAACAATAAGAGTATTTTGTGGATACAACAGCCCCCTATCTTGACCCAAAATCAGTTGGCATTGTTACCCCTCAAACACTGCATTTTGATACGCCGTTGGTTTTGGAGTGTCAGCGCACTTTATCATCGTTTGATTTGGTGATTGAAACTTATGGCACGCTCAACACTGAAAAAAGTAATGCCATTTTAATTTGTCACGCCCTATCAGGCTCACACCACGCTGCAGGTTATCACAATAAAGATGACAGCAAAGCTGGTTGGTGGGACAACTTAATTGGCAAAGACAAAGCTATTGATACCACTAAATTTTTTGTGGTGTGTTTAAACAACATTGGTTCGTGTCATGGTTCAACAGGTCCAACATCCATAAACCCTAAAACGGGTGAAATCTGGGGAGCGGATTTTCCTTTAATCACCATCAAAGACTGGGTAAAAACTCAAATCATGCTTTCTGATAGGCTTGGAATTGATGTTTGGCACGCCATCGTTGGTGGCAGTATGGGTGGCATGCAAGCCCTGCAATGGTCGGTAGATTATCCAGACAGGCTAAAACGCGCAGTTATCATTGCCAGCACCCCAAAACTTACCGCTCAAAACATCGCTTTTAATGAAGTGGCGCGTCAATCCATTTTATCCGACCCTGATTTTCACGATGGTTTTTACTTAAAAAAAGGAACGTATCCACGTCGTGGGCTAATTTTGGCACGTATGGTTGGACACATTACCTATATTACCGAAGACGCCATGAAAGCTAAATTTGGACGTGATTTAAAATCAGGCAAGTTTATGTATGGTTTTGATGTGGAATTTCAAGTAGAAAGTTATCTGCGTTATCAAGGGGAACGTTTTAGTAAAAACTTTGACGCCAATACCTATCTTTTGATGACTAAAGCACTGGACTACTTTGACCCAACTCGCGATTATGCTGATGAAAATTTAAGCGAAGAAGATGCTTTAAAATTAACACTCAATCGCACAAAATGCCAATTTCTGATTGTTTCTTTTGATAGTGATTGGCGATTTAGCCCAGAACGTTCAGCAGAGATTGTCAATGCACTCATGGCGAATAACAAGCCTGTAAGCTTTGTTAATGTCCAAGCCCCACATGGTCATGATTCGTTTTTGTTTGATATACCCAGATACGTAAATGCAGTAAAAGGGTTTTTGTCAGCACCATTTTTGACGCCCCAAGTTTGTGATGAAGGCATTGACCCCATTATGCTATCAAAACTGGCACGTCAATAATTTTACCCAAAATAAATTAGCAATAAAGAGAAAAATATGAATATTGACCATCAGCTTGCTGAAAAATGGATTAAAAAAAATGCTAAAGTTTTGGATTTAGGTTGCGGGGATGGCACACTTTTGGCACATTTACAAACCCATCTTGGCGTTTCAGGTTATGGTCTTGAAATTGATGAACATAAAATCAACGAAGCCATTGCCAAAGGTTTAAACATCATTGAACAAGATTTAAATGACGGCTTGGCAAGATTTTCAGATAATAGCTTTGATACGGTTGTTATGACACGAGCTTTGCAAGCAGTAAAAAATCCCAAAAACTTGCTTTTGGATATGCTTCGGGTTGCCAAAGAGGGCATTGTGACATTTCCAAATTTTGCTTACTGGCAAAACCGTGTCTATTTAGGTCTAAAAGGCATCATGCCGGTTAGCGAAACCATTCCTCATGAATGGTATGATACACCAAACATACATTTGTGCACTTTTAAGGATTTTGAACGATTTTGTTACGACAATCAAATTGCTATTTTAGACAGCATCGCCATCAATGATAATCCTAAAATCGCCCCAAGATTGCTTAATAAGGTGATTAAAAAAGCACCAAATTTATTAGCAGACGTCGCAATTTATCGCATTGCCAAATATTAGTATTTATCAAAGATGTCGCATCGGGGTACAAAATGTTACGTTTTAACACGATTTTAAAATTGCAGTTTTAAGCGTAAAATGCTACCATTGAAAGGTTAATTTGTTTATTTTATTGAAAAAGTTATAAAATTAAAGTTATATTTAAAACTTTACACTTAATTTTTATCACATTTTGGAGTTTTTATGAAGTTATTAAAAACCATCTTATTGTCCACCGCTCTATTAGGTTCTGGCATCGCTTCTGCTGAACTAACTAGCAACATTCCTTTAAATATTTCTCGTTTTGAAACGATGGATATCGCTTCTTTGACCAAACAAGCAGGTGATGGCAATCATCATGCTCAATTTTTTCTAGCCAAACGCTTGCAAAAAGGGGAAGGGGTTGCCAAAGATGCTCCAAAAGCTGTTTATTGGTACACTCGTGCTGCTGAACAAAACATTGCACCTGCTCAACTAAACCTTGGTATTATGTATCTACGTGGTGAAGGCGTTACCGCTGACATGAAACAAGGTCGTGCGTGGTTAGAAAAAGCTGCTCACCTAGGTGACAACCGCGCCAGTTATGCTCTTGCCATGATTGACGAAAAACAACATCGTTTAGTAGATGCCTATAAATGGTACGATTTGTCTAGTCGCGATGGTATGTTAGATGACAAAATTCGTGGTAAGGCTCAAGCCAAAATCGGACAATTAGCTTTAGGTTTGTCTTCTAGTGACATTGAAAAGGCCAAAAACAGCGCCGACAGCTGGTTTCAAAATCAATAATTGATGATTAAACTTAATAAGCCCTTAATATCAAGGGCTTATTAAGCATCTGGCAAGCGTGCCATCCAAATTCCCGCTCCCAAACAAATACCGCTAACCAAAAAAGCAATCCACAACCTTTCACTTGGTAAACGATAAAATAACATCGCACTAGAAAAAAGCATCATACTCCATGCAATGTATTTAGCAAAACGTGGCATGGCACGGCGTTCTTCCCAGTCAATAATCATTTTGCCAAACATACGATGGCGTAACAGCCAACCATAAAAACGTTTGGAACTTCTCGCCCAACAAGCAGCGGCTAATAAAATAAATACTGTGGTCGGCAGTCCTGGTGTAATTACCCCTAAAATTCCCAGCCCTAAAAATAAAAACCCCAATATTAAAAACATTAGGCGAATTAAAAAATTATTATGAACTTGGTGTTTGGGTTGATGATTGGGTTTATCTTGTGGTATGGACATACTCTTTATGCCTGTCAGGTGATGACATTTTTATAAAACAGGGTCAAACTAAACAAAGTAAATTGGACAAAAATTAGATTGACAAAGATACCATACTCAAAGGTAATTTGTAAATAAGATTTATTATTATTTATTCTGCTTTTGGGGTTTACAAAATATTAAAAATATTGTAATTTAGTTGCGCTTTTTTTAATTTATAGGTGATTTTATGACCGAAAAAACCTTAACTGAAGCTCTAAAAGAGCATTCCAGAGAAACGCACGACGCGGTAGATAATTTGGTAATGAGTATGCAACCATTTGTCAGTTTAGACAACTATCGCAAGTTTTTGCAGGCTCAGTATGAATTTCATCTTACCGTCAATCCCATCTATCATAACGCAGAACTTTCTAAAAACTTTGAAGGACTTGCAGAATTAGCTCGTCTTGACCGCCTAAAAAGCGATATGAAAGATTTGGAAGTAGAACCTTATGGTAAAGACGTAGAAGAACCTGTATTTACTGACGCTGAAAGTATTGGCTGGTTATACTGCGTGGAAGGTTCCAACTTAGGCGCTGCCATTTTATACAAAGAAGCTGGCAAAATTGACCTAAAAGATGATTTTGGAGCTGCTCACCTTGCCGCCCATCCTGATGGACGCATGCCACATTGGCGCGCGGTCAAAGCCAAAATTGATGCGCTACCTTTGTCTTATGAAGATAAACAAGCAGCCATGAAAGGCGCCGATGATGCGTTTGCCTACTACAAGCGAGTGATTCGCAAAGTCTATGGTGTTGATGCCTAATTTTTGATATTGATTTCAAACGCCAACTCAAAAAGGCTAGAGTTTTTCTTTAGCCTTTTTCGTTTTGTGATAAAAATTCATTGATTGGTTTGTATTTTATACATAATTTTGTTTGTGTTTGCGAAATTTTTTTACACAAATCTCTTAAAATAGACCAATATTTTAGGAAAAGACCCCATGACATCAGCTCAAAAAACCATCATCACTTCTGCTCTATGGATTGGTGCTTTGCTTGCAATTATCTCCAATGTACTGTTTAGCGCGTTATATATGTATGGTAAATGGCTCATCCCTTTATCAGGAACTGATGTTTTTTTGTGGCGCATGCTGATGATGTGGCTATGTCTGATGATATTTTTATTAGCTAGCGGCAAAATTCGTATTGTAATTGATGATTTGATGTTCATTCAAGGTTTGGCTGCTTGGTGTCTACTTTTGTTGCCAACACCAATTTTTGCCAGTCAGCTATGGTTATTTATGTATGCTCCTTTAAATGGCTTGGGAATACAAGTATCTATGGGTTATTTTTTATTTCCTTTAGTCATGGTTGTTGTTGGTTTTTTATTGGGAGAGTACTTATCACGCCTGCAATGGCTAGCGGTATTGGTAGCGGGTGCTGGGGTCATGGTAGAAATTTTACAAGCAAATCAGATTGGCTTAGCAACCTTTTGGGTTTGTGGCACGTATCCAATTTATTATTTTTTAAGACGCAAACAAAAAATTCGTGCTCTAACAGGTTTATTTATTGATACGTCTATCATTGCACCAATTTGTTTGTATTTACTGTTTTATCAATATGATGCATCTTTACAATTTACTAACAATCCAATATTTTGGATAAAAGTTATCGGTCTTGGGCTGATTAGTGTATTGGCACTGCAATTTAATTTAGAAGCTAATCGCCTACTACCAACTAGTTTGTTTGGTGTATTAAGTTATTTAGAACCTGTTTTTTTATTTATCATTGCTGTACTATTTTTAAATGAAACCTTTAGTTCGGCTACACTGATAAGCTTTGGACTGATTTGGCTTGGTGTGGTTATGCTATTATTTGCCAATTTATCCGCTCAAAAAACACGTAAATACACATAACCATGACTTAAAATAATAAACCTAAAACTGGTCAAAGTTTTGTTATAATAAAAATTTCGCACCCATAAATATGTTTACACCCACCCAAGAACAATTATCTGCTTTAGCCATGGCGCAATCTGGAGTCAGTTTTAAAATCATGGCATATGCTGGCGCTGGAAAAACCAGCACCTTAAAGCTCATCAGTGAAAATTTACACGGTCGAGGACTTTATTTAGCGTTTAATAAAGCAATTGCAACTGAAGCCCAAGGTAAATTTCCCGCTCACGTTCGTTGTCAAACCTTTCATTCGTTGGCTTATCGGCATGTAGATAGAATGATTACTCAAAAAATTGGAAAGCCTATCATGCCTGCGGTGCGTTTAGGTGAAATATTCAAATTACCCTCTTTGAAGGTCAGACACATCAATGGATTATTAACCGTAACATTAACAGCAACGACACTTGCCAACTACATCAAAAATGCCATTACTAATTTTTGCACCACATCCAGCAACTATCCTGCGCCGCGACACATTAAACTGCCCGAATGGATGAATCAAAAAGATGCTGATGAACTGCGTGATATGCTTTATCCTGCAGTGGAAAATTTATGGTTACAATCAATTGACCCTAGACACAGTGAAGGCATTGGTCATCATATTTATCTAAAATTATGGGCGTTATCCAACCCCAGCATTCCTGCTGATTTTATTTTATTTGATGAAGCTCAAGACGCTGACCCTTTGATGATGGGTATATTATTCAAACAGCCTAGTCAGGTTGTTTATGTTGGCGACCCCCATCAGCAAATTTATGAATGGCGTGGTGCAATCAACGCGATGGAGCGACTGCCCTATCCTGAATCTAGACTGACCCAATCTTTTCGTTTTGGTGAAAAAATAGCCGATGCTGCCAATATCTTACTAAAAACCTTACAAGAAAAAATCCCATTAACAGGCAATCCTATGCAAAAATCCATGATTGGAACATTGGACAGCGCTCAAAAAAATGTGATTTTGTGCCGAACCAATGTCAATGCGTTAGAGCATTTATTAGAAGGTCAAAAAATTGGTAAAAGACCTATTCTAAATGCAGATAGTAACAGTATCTTACAATTTTGCGAAGGTGCTGAAAAACTCAAAAGCAACCAATCAGCTCACAATGTATCTGCCTTGATGCATTTTAAAAATTGGCAGGAAGTACAAGAATTTAGCGAACAAGAGGAAGGTAGTTATCTAAAACCTTGGGTACGAGTTATTGACCGTTATGGTACTCATGCCATCAGTTTGGCTATCAAAAAACAAGCGAACGAGCAAAACCCCCATTATAGTATTTGTACAGCACACAAAGCCAAAGGACTGGAATGGAAAAATGTTGAGATTAGCGATGATTTCATCTATCAAGACAAAAAAACTAGTCTTAGTATCGCCAAAGAAGAATTAAGGCTTTTATATGTAGCGTGTACTCGCGCTCAAGAAATTTTAGATATCAGTAGCATTGGTCCGTTATTTAGTGCACTTAAAAGCAAAAAAGTCATTTTCTCTGACATTAAATCCACCTAAATTTAAAAATTCATCAAAAAAAAGAAAACCATGCATTACTTTCAGCACATTTTATTTCAAAAAGACCACCCCAACTTTACTGACAAACAAGCGGTTCATTTACTAACAAATCACCGGTTTGGGGCGTGGTCGCAAAAACTAGCTAATAACAGAATAGACATCTTAGAGTACGGTAAAGATAATGAGTTTATTTTGCCAGTTACAAAAGACAAAATAAATCAGGATTATCATCATCTCACTCAAGACTTTCACAAGCCCATTCCCAACGCTTGTGTTTTACTACTCATCACTGATGAAAATCACCCAAAAATCTTATTAACTCGCCGTGCAAGCTCCTTATCCAGCCATGGTGGCGAGGTGTCTTTGGTGGGTGGCAAAAAAGATGATAATGACTATTCTTCCTATCAAGTTGCCTTAAGAGAGGCAAATGAAGAGATTGCTCTACCAAAAGATGCCACACAACTTATTGGATTCTTGCCAATGCAGTTTTCTAAAAAAGGTTTGCTTGTGCGTCCTATCGTTGCATGCATCAATCCTGATGTTGGTCGGTCATTGTTTGGTAATCCTGATGAAATTGCTAAAATCTTTTGGGTGGATTTGGGTTTTTTACAAAACAATCCACCACAAAATCATGTCTTAAAACGCACGGTCAATCGTCAATCCATTGATATGCATACGCCTGCTTGGAGCATTCAAGATAACAATGAATCAGAAATTATTTGGGGATTAACAGGGCGAATTTTAGGTAATTTTTTACATATCGTTGCAGGCATGCCGCAAATCAGTTGGTATTTTCGCAAAAATTGATTGTGCTAATTTATTACGCCACACCCCAGCGTTTTGCCCACCAGTAACCATCAAGCAATTTGACGGGGAGTTCATCTGGCGTTGCCCCAATCACTAGCGCGCCTGACTCTTTGCCTAAACGAGCGTTTAATTGTTTTTGCTCATCAAGATACGATTGTACACTATGATAAGTTAATGCTTCATCCAACGTATCAGGGAGTGTTTTTAGGTAAGCCTGCAAATCTTTTTCATACAAATTTACCAAAATTACACGATGTTTTTGAGTTAATAACTGCAAAGCCGCAAAAATCTCATCGGTATTGGCGCTGCGAATGTTGGTGATGATAATAATTAAACTGCGGCGCTTTTGCAGTACCAACGCCTCTCTTGCTACTGCCATATAATCAGGTGCTTTAATGGATGCAGTTAAATCAAAACTTTGATTAAGCAAATAGCTGATAATATTTGCACCCTTTTTGGGTGGTACAGTTTTGTCTTTTTCGCCTGCAAAACTGATAAAACCAACTGAATCAGATTGCTCATTAGCAACTTTAGCAAGCAGCAACATTGCATTGAGCGCCATATCTAAGTGGCTGATGTGTTCGTCTTCCTCAGCACTCATAACGTGATTTACAGCAACTTCATCAACAAATCGTAAATGACGCATATGTTGCCCACAGTCGAGCAAAAATAAAATTTCTTGGTCAGCCTCATCTTGATATTCTTTGGTCATTAAACGCTGATAACGGGCGGTTGCCTTCCAATCAATTTGACGAATGCTATCGCCTTCAACGTAGCTGCGGATTTGATGAAAATCTTGCCCTTGACCTTTTCTACGTCTTTTGACAAAACCACCCGATGCAGAATGTTTACTCATAGTTACTAAATGACCTTGTAACACATCTTTAAAATTCGCTAAAATTCGTACCTCTTGTACATCTTGCACCTGATTTTTTGGCGTATGGTGAAACTTACAAAATAAACCTAGTGGTGTATTAAATAACCAATCCACACCACCAAAACTGCCACGCCCACGTTCTTTGGCATAGAATGAATAAGTCAATACAACAACATTGGTGGTTTCATGACTATTGTTTATGAAATCTTGAGCAAAAAAAGAAAGTGGTAAATCATGAGTTTGAGTTTGAATTGGATAATAATCCATCAAACTAATTTGTAAACGCTGACAAATGACTGGTAGATGGTCGTGAAAAATACGTAACGTTACTTGAGAATGTTCATGGACAGGTAAATTTTTATCCAAAGCACGAGAGATGGAAATATCTTTGATAGCAAAAACTGCCCAAATCAGCCAAATTGCATCTAGCACAAACACGCAAACCAATACCAATCCAAGTATTTTTAGCAGTTGAATAACTGATAGTGGAAATGCAAAATTAGGCAATAAAGACGCAAATTGACAAAACATCATCAACGTTGTCCAAATCAGTGCCACATAAACCGCACGTTTTGTAGCGCGCAAGGATATGATATTTAGCATTGAACGAGCAAACATTTTCATGACAGATTAGCTTCTTGGGGCGTTAATGGCTGATAATAATTGTTCAATCACTTGGTTAATTTGATAACCATCAATGGTAAAATCAGCTGTCAGACTAATCCGATGGCGCAGTACATCTTTGGCGACATAACGTACATCGTCTGGCACAGTATAATCACGATTGTTCATCAAAGCACAAGCTTTGGCGGCTCGAAGCAGCGCCATACCTGCACGCACGCCTGCCCCCATATCAATCCCTGAAAACTCACGACTTTTTCGCACAATATCCAGCGCGTATTGCACCACCCTATCATCTACCGTGATATGAGCTGTAATCAGCTGAAGCTGCGCTAAACGCTCAGGAGACATCACCGGATTGACTTTAGATAAATCCAATTTATCACCTACTCGCCCAACAATCAATTCAGATAACAGGCGTTTCTCTTCTTCGGCAGTTGGATAATCCATAAACAAATTCATTAAAAAACGGTCTAGTTGAGCTTCAGGCAGTGGATAAGTGCCTTCTTGTTCTACGGGGTTTTGAGTGGCAACACAAATAAATGGTTTTGGCAAAACATGAGTTTGCCCCTCAATAGTAACTTGACCTTCTTGCATTGCTTCTAACAACGCTGATTGTGTTTTTGCAGGCGCGCGGTTAATTTCATCTGCTAACAATAAATGACAAAAAACCGCTCCTTTTCGAGTTTTCCATTGCCCTGTCTGCATATCATACAATGTGTGCCCTGTAACATCCGAAGGCATGAGGTCAGGAGTAAATTGAATCCGCCCAAAATTACCCGTTAAAGCTTGCGCTAACGCCTTAACCATTAAAGTTTTGCCAAGCCCTGGTACGCCCTCTAGTAACACATGACCACCCGCTAAAAGACTGATGATAAGTTTTTTGATAATATCTGTCTGTCCAATCACTGCTTTTTGAATTTCATCAATCAGTTTGGTAATTTCTTGATGAGCATCAGGAACAAATTGAGAAATATTTTTTTGTGCCATAATTTTTCCTAATTATTGAAATCATTTGAGTATACTGTCAGCCAGATGATTACGAATGATTGTTGTCAGCGATAAACTCACTAGTTATAAAACTGCACTAATCTAGCAAAATTACGACTAATGTATAAAAACTCTTCATCATTCTGCCAAGAATCGTATAAAGCATTTTGAATCAAATGCGTTGATAATGCGGTTTTCACATTTAAAATCTCAATGATTTTAGCAGGCGCGGCATCAACCAATTGTTCTTTAGCAGTGACTGTTCGAATAAATGATTCGCGATTTGTTTGCAAAATTCCATGAGCGCCATCACTTACCCAAAGATATTGACCAACGTGTCCAAAAAAACCAAAAATATTTTGACTAATGTCAGTTTGATAGGTTTTGAGTCGTCCAAAACGTTTTGGAAGGGCGAGCAGTGCCAAAATAATGGTTAAAATCAAGCCAACCATTGTCAAACGCATGTTTTGCCAAAGCAATGTCAAAAGACTAACTGATTGAATATCTGGCAAGAAGTACACATCGCGCATGCCTGTTAAGATTTTTAAAAAATAGGCATGGTCTGCATTAACAATACCACCTTGATAATCATGCATTTTTGAATCTGTGGTTTCAGTTAAAATTTGCCAAGTTCTGCTTGGCATCACTTTGGACGTGTTGGATATTTCTGGTGACTCAAGCTGATCATCTTGATTGATATTTTGGTAAAAATTTGGGTTTACAAACATATTCTGATTAGCCAATACCGTAATCCGACCTTGCCCAAATGACATATCCACTAATGCTCTATCAGGTGAGAAATTATGACCTTTATTGGCAACTGTCCATATTTTTTGTGATTCACTTTCACTCATGCCTGTATCAATTGGCGATATGTAATTTAAAGTCATATCATTTGCATTTTGGTAAAACCAAGCATAATTATACAATTTTACATCAGGGTATTTTTGCAAAAGCTCACTGGTATCAAATATCCCCCAATCAGCCTCAACCAGTAATGTTTGTCCATCTGCCAAACGCAAAGGAGTTATTTGTTTGCTTATTGAGGTATTTTTATCCAATTGCGTAGCTGAATAATTATAATCCAAAAATTTATAAGTAATACCCAGTGTTAACAATAATGGATTTTGTCTTTCTTGATAACTATCCAAATCATCATATAAAGTTACTTGACTGGCGGTAATTAAATGACCGCCTCGAGATACCCATGCTAAAATTTTTTCATGGTCGCTGCTCTTTTGGCTGCTAAAATCATAAATCATTAATGCGTGATTTTGAGCAAACTCTGCCTCTTCATCAAGCAGTTCTTCCACTTTTTGACTGTCCTGATTGCCACGCAAAATATAAGCACGCTCACCCAGCATTTCTTTGGCAGCAAAATAACGGTTTTTTTTAACAACCGTTTTTGGCGTGTAAACAGTAACGGTATCAAAATTTTGTTGGTCGATATGATATTTTTGGAATAAAACATAAGCTAAAAACAGCAATACAGCCACTATTGCCAGCCAAATGATTTTGCGCCCAGATACCTGGTTTTGGTCTGATTTGATACGATGAGAAATTGCCATTAACGACCTCTTTGACCATAAATCGATGACCAAGCTGACATCAAACGTAAAATTACTGAATAATCGCCCTTCGCTACAGAATCAGGGACTTTTTTACCGTAAGCGGACGCACGCCATAACGTAACTAATTCTTCAAAATATTGTTTTTCTTGAGAATTTTGTTTTTTAGCATGATAAAGTAACCACAAACATTCTTCTTCGGTCTGATGATTATCAATTGGTAACTCATGAACCTGCGCCATTTCTCTTAATGTGCCTTGATATAAAAGCCCTAACGCCAAAAGCCATTGTTGGTTTTTAAGTAGATTTTGCAGCGTTGATAAAAATTCATGTTTTGGTGGTAAAGACTGCCATAATGCTTGATAATCGCGCTGTTCTGTTACGATTGTCATTTTTGCAGATGAGTGAGTTTGGATATGAATGCGGGAAAAAACCTTTAACCATATATGGCGTTTTTGATATAAAATCCATGCCAACAGTGCTAATAGTAAAATCGCTACAACTTTACCCAAAATCCCCACTGTTTGACTGATTGCTTGACCAAAATTCGCCAATTTATTAAGCAGCTTTGCAAGCCAAGATAAATCCAAAGGTTTTTCAGGGGCTTTTTTGGGAATTTGAACGGTCTTTTTATCACTATAAACATCACTGGTTAATAATGTGTCTAATTCATCTGCGGTTTTTTCGCGAGCATTTGTTTGGGTTGTAATTGATTGGTCATGACCATCTGATGGCTGAGCAAATGCCTGTAAATGAACCAAATGAACGCATAAATATAATAAAAATCCAGCGGTGCATTTTAATGTTTTCATTGGTGCATGCCTCGATTGGGACCATCTTTTAAGGCTAAATACCGATGGCGCAATTTATAAAACATCAATTCGATATCCCAACCTTCAAGCAAACTTCGTTTGCATAAATACACCGAAAAACCACTTGCCACATAAAATGGTGCTAAAATACTGCTAATCATACCATAACACAAAACCCAAAAAGCAGACAACCAGCGTCCATCGGCATCCACTGAAAACAGCCAATCAGAAAATAATGTATTATCCAAAAACCATTCGTGAAACAACTGCCAACAAGCAAATAGTGTAACCATTTCACCAACAAAAAACAGTAAAACGTACAAACTAATAGCACTGTTTTGTTTGCGGGTTAATACGTTGATGCGTGTTGTTGCATTTTTGGCAGTTTGTCCTTCCAATAAACGCACTGACATGGCAATGATTCTTAAAAATCCTAAACGCCAAATTAAAAAATAAAAAACTGATGGCATTTTTTTAGCATCCATGGCAACTTGGCTTCTATTATAATGTTCATCAAACAGTTTTCGACTCAGATAAATCAGCATGGGTTTTTCATAAATAGGCTTTAACCACCAAAATAAAACAGCCGCTACCCACCAAGTTTCTTCTTGGTCTGCTATAAAAAAAGCCAACGCCAACGCTAATATTAAAACAAAAACTGCATGTTTGCACCAAATCTTCCAAAGTGGTACGTACCACGCTCGCGCTATGGCAATTCCCAAATCAATCGCTTGATACGCAGATAATGGCTTGATATTGACAGTTAATTTATCTAAATTCACCCAATCACCTTACTGTTTGGCTCTGCCTGTTAAAGTTAAATAAACAATCACCAGCCCCCAAAGTATGGCAGCAACCATATATTTGACTTCATAACTAATCATACTAGATGATGACCAAAAAGCTTCTATAAATGCTGCAATAAACGTCATCAAACCTGCCCCCAAAAGCAGTTCAATGCTTTCTTTTCCAGCAACCACCAATGCGTCTTTTCTAGTATAAGGTGAAGGAGCAATCACCCCCAAACCTAAACGAAGTCCCGCCATGCCAGCAATCACTGCAGCGGTTAATTCAAAAGAACCATGCCCTACCACAAATTGCCAAAATGTTTCACCAAAACCCAAACCCGTCAAATGACCAGCAACTGCCCCAATGACAACACCATTGTACAATAGTGCCAAAATCGTCCCAACACCTGCAAAAATACCAGAACCATACATCGTAAAATCAATGCTAATATTATTTTTGATATAATGTCCAAACATCATTAAATCTGTGTCACTAGCTCGGCTACTTTCACGTCCAACATGACGATTGGCGGGGTCATACATCGATTGCATGTTAGCAACTTCAAAATCGCTCATCACACTATAAATCAATTCATCATTAAAATAACAAGCAATTCCCATTAAAATGCACGGCAAATAAAAAATCGCAAACGCTATCCAAAATAGTTTTTGATATTGACGCAGCCGTACAGGAAAGGTATAAAAAATAAACTCGATCAAGCCGCCTTGAGTGCTTTTTTTATGCTTATAAATCAGCTCATGCCCTATCATTACCCGCTGATGCAGTGCTAATACCAGCGCTGGACTGTAATGACGTTGTTTGGCTAATGCATAATGCTCACAAATTTGTCGGTACAAAGCAACTAACGGATAATTATCTGATTTTAAATTGGATTTTTTTTGTTCTGAATTGGTGGTTTTGTCATCATGACCATGAATTTGCTCTAGTTCTACGCCGTTTTCCAAACACAATTCATCAAATTTTTTCCACACTTCATCATAGCGCTTGATGAATGTACTTTGTTTAACAGTTTGTACATCACTCATGCTCACCCCCGCCCAATAATACCATTTGCAATGCCAAGCAGTGTTTTTTGTCCTTGTTGTTCAGAATTGGTTTTAGTGATGGGCGATAAAATTTGTACAAGTTCTGCTCGTCTTTGTTCAGGAATGTCATTTAAACGTTCAGCATACGCTAAAATTGCTTGTTGCTCATCAAACAATAATGGCACATCACAAATCACAGGGTTTGCTTTTGGAATATCCATTCGATTTTCTGGTTCTGGAAGATAAACCACCATAGTGCCAGCAACCATATCACCCAAACGTTTACTTTGATGACTAAACAACATACAAAATAGTGCTGATACAAACAAAAATGGAAAATCTGCTATTCGTAAAATATTTCGAGTCATTGATGCTTGTAGACCAATTGCCATACCATTATCTTGACAAACTCGGATACCAAATCGTTTTTTGCCAATGGTTTGACCGTTTTTATAAACTTCAAAAAATACTGCATAAAACCAATCAAGCAAGAAATATAAAATAAAAAACAGCCCTATTCCCGCCTTATCAAACGACATTGCTACAAACAAACAAACCAGCAATAAAACTCCACGAATCAGTAAATCCACAATCCATGCCCAAAATCTTGGTACAATGCCTGCGGGTATCAATGTTAGTGTTGTGCCTTCTGGTGTGTAGTGGTAGATGACATTATCAATCATGGTGTTATTCAATCAATTTGTAAATCAAAAATACATTCTTTGAGCACTGGTTAAAGTGGTGATGATTGTTGCAATCAGTGCCATCAATAAAATCACCATTCCATATTATCAATACTGGCAAATTTGGCGGGCATACCATAGTCATTAATGCCATCAGTACCCTTAACAAATATAAATCATGGAAAAAGTAACAATATCGATGACCATCCTGTACGGTTTAAATCATCTAATTGGCGAATTGTTGGGATAAAATTGCATAATTTATCATGGTAAGTTGCAAAATCGGCTGTAAAATTCAAAGTCTATACCGCGATTTAAATGCCTTTTCAGTATGGATATTAATACTGTAAACATAATAGTTAGAACCAAATAGACACCATTAGATACCATACACCAAATAACGCATAAGCCAAATACGCTCAAAAGGTATAAATGGCTGATGTTATACTCGTTGCCCTGTTCATCTATTAAAGCGTGTGCTTTGATAGGGGTTATATTCTTCTTAGTATTTCATTAACATTTTCTTGAATAGCCAAAACTTCCATCCAAATCAAGGTAATGTGCAAACATGTGTTTTTGTCGTGCGATGTGCTACAACATCAATAAATTTAATACCAATAAAAACAGTACACCACTATAGCATTTTTTTATTTTACTGCCTAGCAAGCGTATACCAAAATACCACATAAATCCTATAAATGGCAAAAACCCCTACTGGTTTTCACCAATAGAGGTTTTAGGACTAATTAGGAACTAGTCTTTTACGCTAGCAACAA
>CAKAQU010000004.1 GCA_916720335.1 uncultured Moraxella sp.
ACCGCTAAATCAGGCGCATGATAATAACTGTCTAATAAAATACACGCTGCTACATCATCAATGGGGTCAGTTTGACGTTTAATCAGTCCATGTTCCCATGCCAGCCTACGGGCTTCATTAGAAGTCAATCTTTCATCATAGAAAAATACAGGCACTTTTAAATGCCTTTCACCCAACCGATGAGCCAGTCTGCGAGCAAATTTTTTAGCACGCAAGGTTATCATGGATTCTGTGCCATCCATATTCAGTGGCAACCCAACTAAAATCTGTCCAATTTTCCAAGTATTAATCATACCCAACAATCAGGCTGACCATTATTCATCGCAAGCACATCAAAGGGGCGAGCATTTTGGGTTAGACTATTGCCAAGCGCCATGCCCATTTTTTTAACCCCAAAATCCAAAGCCAACGTTAAAATTGGCTCTAGTGAGTTATGTAAATTTTTTGGTGTATTTTCAAGCAAAATAACGTCTCTTTTTTTATAATCTCAACAATTTATTAGCTATTCACCACTGACATTAAGCACGGGTGATGCGTTTTCTTCTGAAAGTAGCACCGTCATCATATTGGTTACCAATTTTGCTTTTTCATTATCGGTCATGGTAACAATTTTTCTGGCTTCTAAAGCTCTAACTGTGCTTTCCACCATTAAAATTGCCCCTTTTACCAATGTTTGACGTGCTATCAGCACTGATTCAGCCTGCTGTTTCCTTAACATGGCTTGAGCGATTTCAGCCGAATACGCCAAATGAGTAAATCGCGCTTCCTCAATATACACGCCTGCCATTTGCACACGTTCTTGCACCATGTCGCGAAACTCTTGTAAAATCTTAGCAGAATGCCCGCCTAGGCTTTCTTTACCATCTTGATTAGCATAAGGATAATGTGAAACGAGTGTGCGTAAGGCGCTTTCACTTTGGGTTTTCATAAAACCATGCACATCTTCAACATCAAATACTGCGGCTGCCGGATTATCAATTCGGTAGACAATTGCTGCCGCTACATCAATGGGCGTTCCTGAAATATCATTGACTTTTAAAATTGGGGTTACGTAATTGGTAGTTTTTAAAGAAACACTTTGCACTGAATAAAAAGGCACAATCCAATAAAAACCCTGTTTACTCAGCACCCCCGAATAATGTCCAAATAATGTACTGACTAAAGCGGTATTTGGTTGAATGATTTTAAATCTTGCCAATAGTACCACTGGCACCACAAAGATGGGTACTAGAGTTTTATCAGGTAAAACAAACACAATAGCAAGTATAATAATGATAAAAATGGCAAGAGCTACAAAACCATTGAGATGGTACATAGTGTATTGAGGACTGCTTTGTTGAGTCATAAAATTATCCTTACTTATATTGTGTTCTATCATTCAGCTGTTGTTAAGCGTATCCAACAATCTGCTCTAAATCTGGTAAAATTCCCAACTTTGTTTTGGCGAGTAACAGGCGTTTTTCAAAATCTGCCCCAAATAAAATAGACAAATCTGCAGGGCAAACCAACCATTTTTTATTTAAAATTTCTTGCTCTAACTGCCCTTTTGACCAACGACAAAATCCCATACACAGTAAAAAATGCGACAGTTTATCTAAAGCGATATTTTTTAACACATCTTTACTGGTGGTCAAACAAACATTTTCACCAACCGCAAAAGATGATGCAAATACAGGCAAACCAGTATGCAAAACAAACCCTGCTTGGTCATGCAAAAAACCGCCAAGCACCGCATTTGTATTCATGAGCACTTGAGACGCTGGCAAATTCATTTCCGATAAAACCGAACCAACTGATAAGAATGACAACGGTTTATTAATAATAAATCCAAAAGCCCCTTCTTGGCTTTGGTGGCGACATATATAAATTAATGCGTCCACAAAACGGTCATCATTGATTGTTTGACTGGGAATCAAAAAATGATGAATTAAGCTTTTGGGCAATACTGCGGCTTGGGATATCTGGGTCATAAATCAATCTTATGTGTTTTAAAATTCATGTAAAAACCAATGTTCACCAATCTATTTATTAGATTTTTTATCAGTTTTAACAATGTCCGCTAGCAAACTTTTTACATGAGCTTTGGTAGCCTCAGTAATATTAACACCTCCTGACATACGTGCCAACTCACCAATTTGTTCGTCTTTAGTAATTACTTTTAAATGACTGGTTGTTTTTTCACCATGTTTTTTTGCGACTAAAATATGCTGATGGGCGGCGGCGGCGACTTGAGCCTGATGAGTGATGGCAAGTAATTGCTGGTGGTCGCCTAACTTGCGTAAAAGCTCACCCACCACCTGAGCGGTTGCCCCACTAATTCCTACATCTACCTCATCAAATACAAGCGTTGGGCGAATTTGAGTTTGTTGGTCGGCATTCATGACCTGCATTACTAACGCAATTCTGGATAATTCACCCCCAGAAGCCACTTTGTGTAAAGGCTGTTTTGGCATGCCAACATTAGCACTAAATAATAAAGCAATCTCTTTGGTGCCATGCATGGTGTAATCATCAAGCTCTTTGGGGTAAAATGCAAATTCACAACTTGCATTAGGTAATGCCAAGGTTTTTAAATACTCTGCTAAAGTTTGAGTAATTTTTGGAGCAATTTCCTGGCGTGCTTTATCCAGTTTTTGAGCGTTATCAATATAAATGTCAAAAGCTTCGGCAACTTCTTTTTCTAAAGTTTGATTGTCTGGAATTGCCATCAAAGTTTCAAGCTCACGTTGCCAGCTATCTGTTTGATTTAAAAGCTCATCAATGGGTGTATGATACTTGTTTGCCAATCGATGTGCCAGTCCCAATAAATTGTTTAGCTCATTAAGTCTTTCTTCGTCAGGCAAAGACTGCTCGGCATAATCGGCAAGTACAGAAGCTGATTCACTGATGTGTTCTTGAGCTAGATTAAGCAGCTGACTGCACTGGCTAAATACTTTACCTTTATCGCTTTGACTATCGCAAATTTTAATGGCTCGTGATAACAAACTAAGTACGCTTGGCGCATCATCATCATTTTCCAAAGCCATTTTTGCCGCTAAAGCATCTTGCATCAAACTTTCTAGATTGGATAATTCGTCATATTCGCTTTCAATTTGAGCAAAATTAATTCCTAAAAGCGGTTGAACATCCATCAATTTAGCATTTAATAATGCCATGCGGTCAGCTCGCCCTGCTTCTTCTTGTTTGGCATTTTTGGCTAAAACTTGTGCGTTTTTCCATGCCTGATAGGCATCTTTAGTGGCAATTTTTAGAGCGTTTAGCTGCCCAATCTCATCCAACCAATCCATCACAAATTGTGGCTTTAACAGCTCAAGCCCCGCATGCTGTGAATGGATGTTTACCAAAATATCACCCAATGATTTAAGCTCGCCAATGCTTGCAGGTACGCCATTTATCCATGATTTAGAACGACCTTGATGGCTAATTTTTCGGCGAATCAACAGCACATCTTCAAATTCACGCTCGCATTCATCAAACCATGCTTTCACCGCATCATTATCCGATACATCAAACTCACCAAATATTAAGGCTTCATCTGCACCATGTCGCACCAAAGACGCATCGGCACGACCGCCTACACAAAGCGATAATGCATCTAAAATCAAAGATTTACCAGCACCTGTTTCACCAGTAATGACATTAAAACGCTTATCAAATTCAATCTGATGATGCTCAATCAGTGCCAGATTATCCAAAGTTAAAGACACAAGCATATAAAATAATTTTCCTAATATTTTTTTGACAATCAGTCAAATAATTTATAACAAACTGACTATTCTAGCATAAGTTTCTTGATGGATTGAGCAACTTTTTATGAGCATTACTCATCAATCATATTGTATCTATTAATTTATCATTTATAATAATAGCTAATGATATTATCAATAGGACTAATATGAGCACCACGTTACGTCAATTAAAAGCCTTTGTATTGGTTGCTGAACAAAACAGTTTTACCAAAGCTGCTGAAGCCTTATGTCTAACCCAATCGGCATTAAGCGGCTTAATTAAAGAGCTTGAGCAAAATTTAGACGTCAAACTTTTTGACCGCACCACAAGAAAACTTCACCTATCCGATGCAGGCGGTAGGCTACTGCCTCAAGCCAAACGTGTACTCAATGAAATGAGTGTGCTTAATGAAAAAGTTGCCAATTTAAAATCATTACACCAAGGACATATTCATCTAGCAGTATCTCAGCAATTATCAGCAAGCACCATGCCAAAATTTATTGCCAAATTTTGTGAACTGCACCCTAATATCGAAGTTACGTTAACCGATTGCTCAATTGACCAAGTGGTTGAGCACATTGAAAATTTAGAAGCAGATTTAGGTGTTGCACCCGAACGCAGTTATTCAGATGACTTGCACGCTGATATTTTATTTAGTTCACCATTTTATTTAGTACTCCCAACAAGCCATCCTTTTGCTAAAAAAAATCAATTGCACTGGTCAGATTTATTAAATGAACGCTTAATTACCTTAAATGGTCCTTTTATTAAGGGCTTGCAAAACGAACTGCCTGTGCAAATTTCTAGCCGAATTTTTAATCCTGACTTTGAAATTAACTTTTTATCCACCGCTCTTGGTATGACGCGCATGGGACTTGGGGTAACCTTGTGTCTGTTATACGCTGCTGAATGGGTTGAACAAAATGGCTTAACCATGCGCCCAATTACCGAACCTGTCGTGGAACGAAAATTTTTACTTTATACGCATAAAAATCGTTCATTATCACCTGCAGCATTGGCATTCAAGAAATTTTTACTTAATAATGCCCATGAATTTTTGGTCAGTAAACCGACCACAATTTAAGATGAATTTTTTGATTTTTTTACTGACAGAGCGTTTGATTTTGGTTATACTAAGGCTAGTTTTAGATTAAATTTAGACAAATTTATTGTGCAATCCCTAAGGATTATTTATGTTTGAACATGTTACCCCTTATGCTGGCGACCCAATTTTGGGCTTAATGGATAAATTTGCTAACGACCCACGCACAGACATCAAAGTCAATCTTGGTGTGGGCGTTTATTATACCGAAGATGGCAAATTGCCTGTGCTTGAGTGCGTAAAAACCGCTGAAAACCAAATTGCCAACCCACCAAAACCACGTGGTTATCTGCCAATGGACGGTTTACCTGGTTATCGTAAAGCCTGTCAAAATTTATTATTTGGTCAAGACAATCCTATCGTCAAAGAAGGACAGGTTGCAACCGTTGCAACACTTGGCGGAAGTGGCGCTTTAAAGGTTGGTGCAGATTTTATTCACGAATGGTTTCCTGATGCTAAGTGCTATGTTTCCGACCCAACTTGGGGTAACCACATCAGCATCTTTGAAGGAGCAGGCTTTAAAGTTGGTAAATACCCCTACTACGACCCAAAAACCATTGGGGTAAAATTTGATGAAATGTGCGAATTTTTTAATGGGTTAAATGAAAATGATGTAGTTTTGTTACACCCTTGCTGTCACAACCCAACAGGCGTAGATTTAACAAAAGAACAGTGGGATAGCGTTTTACAAATCATCAAAGATAAAAAACTCATTGCTTTTATGGACATTGCTTACCAAGGTTTTGGTGACGATATGACCGGCGACACCTACGCCATCAATAAAGCTGCGCAAATGGGTCTACCTCTGTTTGTTTCTAATTCATTTTCTAAAAACCTATCTTTGTATGGCGAACGTGTTGGCGGTTTATCGGTGGTCGCCCCAACCAAAGAAGAAGCTCAAACTGTTCATGGTCAGCTAAAATTTACCATTCGTCGGATTTATTCTAGTCCAGCATCACATGGCAACCATGTAGTTGACATCGTGATGAATGATGAAGCACTATACAATCAATGGGTTGGTGAAGTTTATGAGATGCGTGACAGAATCCGTCTTATGCGTCAAAAATTACAAGATATTCTAAGCCAAAAATTACCTGAGCGCGATTTTAGTTACTTTACCAAACAACGTGGCATGTTTAGTTTTACAGGCTTAACTGCCAAACAGGTAGAACGTCTGCAAAAAGAATTTGCCATTTATATGGTCAGCAATGGTCGTATGTGTCTTGCTGGTTTGAATAACAAAAACATTGATTATGTTGCTAACAGCTTTGCTGAAGTCTTAAAATGATTTAGCTAACTGACTCATGATATAATAAAACCACTTAATTTAATTAAGTGGTTTTTTATGAATGAGATAATTTTTTTAGAACATCAATGGCAAAATATCTCAGAACAGCTTTTTGGTCAAAATGAGATAACATTGTGGCAAAACATTGTTTTTCATTATCAACAAAAAGACCGTTTTTATCACAATCTTCATCATTTATATGAATGTTTTATTTTGTTTGATGAAATTAAACACCTATTAAATAAGCCAAATTTGGTGGCATTGGCTTTGTTTTATCATGATATTATTTATGATAGTAAAAATAATGATAATGAATTAAACAGCGCCAACTTTGCTAAAAATCAGCTAAAAAATAAAATACCAGATGATGGTTTATCTATAATTTACCAATATATTTTAGCAACTAAAAATCATCAAAACTATCTAACTGATAAAAATTTTGATGATTTAAATTATCTTTTGGATATTGATTTAGCAATTTTAGCACAAAATAAAAAGCGATTTTTAGAATATAATGCACAAATTCGCAAAGAGTATCAATGGGTAAGTTCTTGGATTTATTATCCAAAACGCCATTTTATTTTATACCACTTTTATCAAAAATCACCATTATTCTTGACTGATTATTTTTATCAAAAATCAGAAAAACAAGCTAAAGAAAATTTAGCATCTGTATTATTTAAACCTTACCACCCATCATCACGGTTGTTTTCTTAAACAATCGTCTTGAATTGGTTTGTTGCTAGACTACTGTCTCAAATAATGCTCAAATACATCCCCAAAATCATAACGGCGAATTTTTTCCAAGCGTTTTTGATAATGGTTTTCTATTTGGTCCATGGTTTGATTGATAATATCAGGCAGCTGCAAAATCACACTATCAGGCAACTGTTTTAAATCCACCATGCTCGTTGCCTTATCAAACGCCTTTTCTAAAATTCTTTCTTGATGATAAATGTGATGGCATTTTTCAGCAATGCTGGTTAATGCTTTGTAAATATCACGAATTTGCTCAATTTGATTTTTATCAATATCAATACTAAAAGTTTTACCTTGTGTTTTATTTAAACTGTCTGAATCACCTGTACCAAGCAATACAAATTTTAATTCTGCATCCAAATCGATTGTGCCTGCGGTTTCAATAAGTACGTTTGAAGGAGTGAAATAACGGTAAGGATAACGCTTTAATACTCGCTTTTTACTCATGGCGCTTTGTCCATCCAGATGCAAAAATGCCAAATTCGTAAAACAGTATTCATCCGATTTGGATTTAATCACAAAATAAATCTTTTCACCATCCTCATGAAAAATATAATCGTCAATGTCAGTTTGATGAAACTGTGATGGTGGAATAATTTTACCAATATCACTCAAACCCAAGGCATCAGATGCAAAGTTTTTAAACATGACTTTTCTCACTTTTAATGTAAAAATCTATTTTGATATAAAACGACCAATTTAAAAGAGCATAAACTCAATCTTCAGTGTGAAACAGCAAAAATAATTCAGTAATATTATCTTCTAAAGCATTTGCCATTTGCACCAATGTTTCTTCATCGCGCACATCACCCATTTCCTCATCAATGCCTGACAACATCACCATTGGTAATGTCAGCATTGCCACATCTTCTTCGGTTTGTGGGTCATCAAACCAATCTACATTCTCATCGGCATACATCGCATCAACAAAACCGATTGCCCACGCCGTCAAATCACTTTCTTCGCTAAAGTCAATAGAATCATCACTGGCATCAAAAGGCAGCTCGATTGACTCTTCAGCTTTTAGGGTGTCATAAAGCTCTTTTTGCCAACTTTTGATGGCATCTTTAATCTTAGGAGCAACTTGAGTGTGATTGCCTTCAAAAAAGCAATCAAGCCAATTTGGTAAAGGTTTGCCCACTACTGTTGCTGTCAAAAAACCATGGGCGGCAATGCTATCTAATCCAAAAACATTTTCATCGGAATCTAAATAACGAAATAATTCATCTTTTGTCATAATTATCTCAAAATGTTGTTACAAGACCAACCAAAATGACTATTCATCGTCAAAATCGTCGTCAAAGTCGTCAAACTCGGCAAAATCATCGTCGTCTTCTAAAGCGCGTTTTAAGCGATTTAAACGTTGTTCTTCTAATAATGCATCAATTTTTAGACGTTTTTCTAGGGGTTTAGCCTTGCTATCATCTGCAAGCTGGGCATCAGCATCTTCATCGAAATTGTCGTCGTCAAAATCGTCATTAATATCACTCATAGAGCTTTCCTAAAAATTACCACAAATTAATCTTCAACTTAATTTAAGACTTTATAAAAAGCCATTTGGTTTGTCAAGAGCTTTATTCGGTTAATAATACCAAATTACAAACTTGTTGCAATCTTTCTGCGGTAGTTTCACTCACTGCTTTCAGCCAACGGCAATTTCTTTCAGCAACACTGGTAGGTTTAAGAAGTTTATCTAAAACTGCATAAGTATTAAGTTCATTTAGTGAGGAATCTGGCAGCAAAATCAACACACGCTCTCGGTGGCGTTTACAAATAGCAATCATGTCTTCTTGATGCTCAATATCACTAACCATAGCGTGTACTGGCAAACAAAAGCGTTTTAATTCACGATGTTTATCATATACAATCTGCCCAAGTATTACAGATAATCTTGCAAGCATCATACCTGCTGTGGCGACTTTTGCATGACGATTTTCAGCTTGCAAAACAACCTTTGCTCCCTCTTCGTTATAATCATCAATCCCTACTAATTTTACACCCGATAAAACTCTTAGTTTTAATAGCTCATCGACTGATTTGACAAGCAATTGGTCGCACAATGCAAAATAAGCAGATTTGGTATGATGACTAACCGTTGTCATTAAATTATTACTATCATCAAAACGAATTTGCACCAAAACATATTCTTTTTTGGTGTGTTCTTCGTCTTGAGCCAATGATTTTTCTGACTGTAAAACAGATAATTGTGATGTTTTATCATCTTTGGGGTCAGTAGGTATTTTTTGGTCTAAATCTGTTACGTCTTTAGGTTTGTTTGTATCTTGTTTTGCATCATCAGATGCAGGCTCAAACATTTTATGATGATCAGCTGCTAAAGTTTCTTCTTGTAAAATATCAGAAGCCAAAAGCTGACGGCGCAAGTCATCTCTAATTTTGGCAATCATATTACCACTTGGTCTAGCAATGTAACCATAAATTAAAAAAACAACCACATGTAAAAAAGCAATCATCACCAAATATATCCAGTGATGGCGAAAAATATCTGCCCGATTAACCGATTTGGTGTGCAAAGCCACAACACCTAACATTTGGTCTTTGTGTGTGATGGTTTCTTTAGCTGTAAAACCAGATTCAGATTCTTTGCCCACTGACACAAGCAACTGATTTTCATTGTTGTACACACCAACAAAATCAATGGAATCATCTTTAATAAAATGTTCAGCAATCACGGATAAACTTACGCGGTCATTGGCATTTAGCGGTATTGACATTTCTTCAGCAATCAAAATCGTGTCATGTTTTACACTGTCTTGATTTTGCTGATTAATCCGATATTCTTGTGCAACAACAAAAGCAAGTAATTGCAAACTTAAACTGATAAACATGACAATGGCAAATAAGCCTTGACGTGGGGCAAAATAGGTCATGATAGTACGTATTAGTGATAAACTACTAATTCTATCATTTTCACCCAAAAACACAAAGAATCTTCGCACAAAAAGCAAACGGTTTTTTCATGGAATTTTTATTAAAATTTATGTTATGATAAGGATATTTTTCTTTTATCTTTAGATGAAAAGCTGTTGATTTGTTGTTTGATTTCCTTAAAATGGCTTAAATTTTAGCTGAATTTTCAAACAACCATGATGTTACCATATGAGTAAGTCGTGTTTATAAGGAATATTTAATGAATACAACCACTTACGCGCTTCCTAAAAATAGTCAAGCTTGGCATGATGCATTATTTAAAGTTGCCCATTTATTGTCTGATGTCCATCACACCATGTTAAAGGATTTGCCGATTTTTGCCATTACTGTGGTAGTAAACCGTTCAGTATTATCATCTGAAAATTCAGGTATTGAGCTGTTAGATGAGGCCATGAACCGCTATATGGTAAATTTATCAAAATGGCATCTACAAATGGTTTATGATGATGAAGCTGCCAAACAAGCTGCTGATAAAATCGTTGCTGGCATGACACTTGCCGATGTGGTTGTTTCTCGTTATTTGTTGCTGCCAAATGACCCAGAACAAATGACCAAAAGCAAACAAGAAGCAGCGGCTCGCATTATTGATGAACAACTTACCCATCATCTTAAACAATGTTTTAGTTCTGATGATGGTAAAGATGCTGTTGATGTTCATATCCTAAACATCAACCAGGTTCTAACTGCGCCAAAACTGGTATGTTTTGATATGGATTCCACACTAATTGAGCAAGAAGTCATCGTTGAATTAGCTCGTATGTGTGGTCTGGCAGATAAAGTTTCTGAGATCACAGAAAGCGCGATGCGTGGAGAGATTGATTTTGCTGAAAGTTTTGCCAAACGCGTGGCATTATTAGAGAATGTACCTGAAAGTGTCGTTGGTGAAATTATTCAAAAACACATCACCATTCAGCCAGGAGCTTTTGCGGTGATTCGTGCCTTAAAAACCTTAGGTGCAACTACTGTACTGGTTTCTGGTGGTTTTGAACCTTTTGCCCAACACGTTGCTCAGACACTGGGAATGGATGAATTTCATGCAAATCCATTACTCGTTGCCGATGGCAAACTAACAGGGCTGACTGATTCAAATATTTTAGATGGCAAACAAAAAGCACTGATTGTAGAGCGCACAGCAAACCGCATGGGCATTAACCTAGATGAGGTGGTGTGTGTAGGTGATGGCGCCAATGACTTACCCATGATGGCAGTTAGTGGCACGGGCATTGCTTACAAAGCCAAGCCCATCGTTGCCGCTAAAGCAGATGCTGCTGTGAATATCACCGGACTTGAAGGCGTGCTTTATGCGCTTGGTCATCGTTTTGACAAAGTTTAGATTTACCCCTACTTGATTAAGGCGGATTTATGTTTACTGTACCTGTTATTGATGTAAAATTTGACCCATTGGACGCGCTATTGTACGCCTTGGGTTTGCGTTTGGCTCATCTAACCAAGCATGGCACCGATGAAACTTATAATAATTTGATTAAAGACAAAGAAGTTGCCATTCAATTTTTAAGCGATGATGTGGCTCGTTATTATCGCTTTGTAGATGGACATTTTGGTCAAGCCATTGGCAAAGCAAAAACGTCTGATTTAACCATTGAATTTAAAGATTCGATGACGGGCGTTAAAATTCTTACCAAGGGCGATATTGCGACATTTATGAGTGCAATTCAAGATGGCGATATTACAATTACAGGTGATTATAAATTGTTGCTTTGGCTGGCTAGCATTGCCAAACACGCAGCAAAATTACCTGAAGAATACAAAGGTTATCTAAATCAAGCTAAACCTTATTTAGACCAAGCCAAAACCCAATTACAAAATGCCAAACCGTATCTTGATAAGGTTAAGCCATATGCTGAGAAAGCCAGCGACCTAGCAAGTAAATTGCACAACAAACACAAATAAACCTGCTATTTTGTCAATGCCATCTGAAAAGATGGCATTTTTTAATGGCATAAAAAATCCCCAAATCAGGGGAGATTTGGGGTGGAACTGGAAAACCCAGTCAAAAATGGCGCAGCGGACGGGGCTCGAACCCGCGACCCCCGGCGTGACAGGCCGGTATTCTGACCAACTGAACTACCGCTGCTAAGGTCAATCAAAACTGGTGGGTGGTAACGGATTCGAACCGCTGACCCTCTGCTTGTAAGGCAGACGCTCTACCAACTGAGCTAACCACCCAAGAATCACATCTTGTTGTGGTGCGTATTATATAGATTTTTTATTATTTGTCAAATGTTTTTTGAAAAAAAATTTATAAAAAAGATCAAACATAACGCTTATTTTTAACTTTTTACCCATTTTTTGTATTTGTATAAAACCACCATTAAAAATCCAGCGTTTTATGTTTATATAATAAAATGAGCATAGATGGACTTAAAATGAGTGGTTGTACAATAATACTATTACTGAAAATTCACTATCTTCTCAAAGCATACAAACCTATATAAAGCCTTATGGTTATTCAATTAAATCTCTTTTATTTAAGGTTTATTTTTCCTAGTTACTTTAATTTCAATGGGAAAATAACCACTCTTCTTTGTTTGCCTTGTGTATCTGTTTGAATTTCATAAAATGGCTCATCCACCAATTCAACCTCACCTATATAAATATATTCATTTACTTTTGTGCTATTAAAAAACAATATTTGTATACCATTACTACGACTATTAGCTAAGGTTTTGTTTTGCGCAACATGAATAGATTGATCACCCTGTAAACCCATACCCGTGTAATATATCACATCATTTTCCCATCTATCTTGATACACGGAGTCACTTTTGTTTATTAAGACCAAACGATTATTTACCAAACTACGACGCATACCACCAGCATTTGATACGTTAAAGGTATCCATCAAATCCTGATTGCTAAATACATCGCCCTGTTTATAGTCACTAATTATCACACTATACCCCCTTTTTTTATCTTAAAAAAAATAAACCCACTATCTTAATTTTAGACAATGGGTTTACTTTAAATTATCAACCGCCAATCTTCTTATACTTCATACGCTTAGGTGTGGCATCTGCCCCCAATCTTTCTTTGCGCCATTTTTCATATTCGGTATAGTTGCCGTCAAAAAATTCTGGCGTTTCATTTTCAAATGATAAAATATGCGTACAAATGCGGTCCAAGAACCAGCGGTCGTGCGACACTACCATGACTGTACCCGGGAAAACCTCCACTGCGTCTTCTAAGGCGCGCAAAGTTTCCACATCAAGGTCGTTTGATGGTTCATCCAGCAAAATTACGTTTGCCCCTTGCTTTAAAGTCTTGGCAAGTTGCAGACGATTACGCTCACCCCCCGACAAGCTGCCTACTCGTTTTTGCTGGTCTTGACCTTTAAAATTAAAACGTCCAATATAAGCGCGACTTGGAGTTGTGTATTCGCCTACTGTAATCATATCCAAACCGTCTGAAACCTCTTCCCAAACGGTTTTATTATCATCAAGCTCATCACGCACCTGACCAACGTAAGCAACTTTGACACTTTCACCAATTTCCACTGAGCCTGTATCTGGTTTGTCTTTACCTGTAATCATATTAAATAGTGTGGTTTTACCCGCACCATTTGGTCCAACAATCCCCACAATTGCCATTGGTGGCACAGTGAATGTTAAATTTTCATACAACAAACGGTCGCCAAATGATTTAGAAATATTATTCACCTCAATGACTTTATTGCCAAGTCTGGGCCCTGGTGGAATATAAATCTCAGCAGTTTCATTGCGTTGTTGGAACTCTTTAGAATTCATCTCTTCAAAACGTTCTAAACGAGATTTTGATTTGGCTTGCTGACCTTTCTGGTTCTTACGCACCCATTCCAATTCTTGCTTTAAGGCTTTAGCAAAGGCTTCTTCTTGTTTTTGCTCTTGTTCTAGACGTTTATTTTTTTGCTCAAGCCATTCGGTATAATTACCTTTATAAGGGTAACCATAACCACGGTCAAGCTCTAAAATCCACTCAGCGACATTATCAAGGAAATAACGGTCGTGGGTGATAGCAACAATTGTACCAGAATAATCTTTTAAGAAACGCTCAAGCCACGCCACAGATTCTGCGTCTAAATGGTTGGTTGGTTCGTCAAGCAGAAGCATATCAGGCTTGGAAAGGAGTAAGCGACACAAAGCTACGCGACGTTTTTCACCCCCTGATAATTTACTCACATCAGCATCCCAAGGTGGTAGGCGTAATGCGTCCGCTGCTTTTTCAAGTTGGGTGTTTAAGTTATGAGCATCCCAAGCTTGAATGATGTCTTCCATTTTACCCTGTTCAGCTGCTAATTTGTCAAAATCAGCATCTGGCTCAGCGTATTCAGCGTAGATTTGATTTAGACGGTCAAGCGCATCCAGTGCTTCACGTACACCATCCTCTACATTGCCACGCACATCTTTATTGGGATCAAGCTGAGGTTCTTGGGGCAAATATCCAACTTTAATGCCTGCCTGGGCGCGAGCTTCACCATTAAAATCCTTATCAACGCCCGCCATAATGCGTAGCAAAGTGGATTTACCAGCGCCATTTAAACCAAGCACGCCAATTTTTGCGCCAGGGAAAAAAGATAAACTAATATCTTTTAAAATTTCACGTTTTGGGGGAACAATTTTTGACACCTTGTTCATGGTGTAAATATACTGTGCCATACATTCACTATTACAAACAATAAAAATAAAATGATTAACCGTTTATTATCGCATTAACCCTTATAATCAGCAAGTAATAAATTTCTTTTCCTTTGAAGAGCTTTCGTTTATAATGAAAAGTTTAATAATATTTTGAGATAATTATGGCATTATTACCCATTTTAACCTACCCCGACCCTCGTTTACGCACAATTGCCAAGCCTGTAGAAAACTTTGATGACAATATTAAAACCTTAATTGCAGATATGTTTGAGACCATGTATGAAGCTCGCGGTATTGGGCTTGCTGCAACACAAGTGGATAGGCATTTACAAGTTGTTGTGATGGATTTGGCAAAAGAAGATGAAGAAAAACAACCACAAGTATTCATCAACCCCAAAGTTACACCTTTAACCGATGAATGCGTTCCCTATCAAGAGGGGTGTTTATCCATTCCGGAAGTTTATGATGAAATTAAACGTCCCGGCAAAGTACGTATTGAAGCACAAGATGCCAATGGTCAGGCATTTGAAATGGAAGCAGATGGACTTTTGGCGGTTTGCATTCAACACGAACTTGACCATTTAAATGGCATTATGTTTGTTGATTATTTATCACGCCTAAAGCAAGATAGAGCTCGCGAAAAAGTTAAGAAAGTCGTCGCCAAACGTAAGCGCCACTGATTTTAATAAATCAAATTTTAAATTAGATTATAGTGATAAATTAGATTATAGTGATATTGTCAAAATGGTTTTACAATTGCCAATATCACTACAAAAATAAGAATAAATACAGGTAATTCATTAAACCATCGCCAATAGACATGTGTTTTATAATGAGGATTTTGTATTAATTTTAGGCGAAAACGTCCACATAATAGATGATATATGGTTAATAAAATTACTAAAGTTAGTTTAACATGCAGCCAAACTTGAACTTTGTAAATTTGCCAATTCATCATCACCATACTCAGCCCAAGCATCCAAGTTACCATCATAGATGGATTCATGATGCCACGATACAACTTACGCTCCATGAGTGCAAAACGCTCTTGGCTTAACTTATCCTCACTCATGGCATGATATACAAACAAACGTGGTAAATAAAAAATACCAGCAAACCAGCAAACCATGGCGATAATATGCAATGCCTTAATGTATAAAAACATATTAAACTTCTACAAACTAAATTAAAGGACAAGAGGTTTCAGGTTTACCTGTCATGGCATCAATAATTTTTGGGCGTGGCTTTGGTTTTTGACAAAAAAGCCCAAGTTCTGACATCAAGCGGTCATCATTGGCTTGCGACTGATTGCTTGTCGTTAAAAGTTTATCCCCATAAAAAAAAGAATTTGCCCCAGCCATAAATGCAAGCGCCTGTTCACCATCTGTTAAGCTTTCACGCCCTGCTGACAGCCGAACATAACTATTAGGGCAGCAAATTCTAACTACGGCAATGGTTTTAATCCATTCAAGCACAGACAATCTTCCTTCTGCCAATACTTTATCACCTAAAGGCGTACCCTTGATAGGCACAAGTAAGTTTACAGGGATGGAGTCTGGCGGTAAAGGCATTTGCGTCAATTCATATACCCAGTTTACACGGTCTTCACGACTTTCTCCCATTCCGACAATTGAGCCTGAACATACATTAATGCCAGCATTTCTTACATAATCCAACGTTTGCAGCCTATCATCATAGCTTCGTGTACTGGTAACTTGACTGTAATATTCTCGTGACGTGTCTAGATTATGATTATAATAATCAAGCCCTGCCTTCGCCAAAATATTTGCCTTATTTTCATCCAACATCCCCAGCGTCATGCAAGTCTCCAATCCTAAGGCTTTAACTTGTTCAATCAGCTCAACCAGATAAGGCATGTCTTTATCGCTTGGATGCTTCCATGCAGCCCCCATGCAAAAACGTGATGAGCCAGACGCTTTTGCTTGCTTGGCAGCATTAACAACCTTTTGAATTTGCAATAATTTTTCTGAAGACAGTCCTGTTTTTTTTCTATAATGTCCAGACTGTGAACAATAACCACAATCTTCAGGGCAATTACCTGTTTTGATAGATAATAGTGTACTAATTTGTACTTCGTTGGCAACAAAATTTTGACGGTGAACGGTTTGTGCCTGCATGATTAAATCCATAAATGGCAAATCAAACAGTTGAGCAATTTGTGCCTTGGTATACATTTTGGGGCTTTGATGAGTAGCAATCATAAGCAATCGCAATTATTAGATAAATGTAAAATAGAACAACTAAAAAAGGTGGTTATTCTATCATAAAGTTTATTTTTAGTACACTTGTAGCGTTATTTTACTCTTAATAAACGGGCGATTAAATACAATAAAAAAATAATCAAAAAAAAAAGAAAAACCAAGGTTTTGACACCTTGGTTTTATTACTGCCTATTATGGGCGGTCTACTAGTTCAACATAAGCCATCGGTGCATTGTCACCATCACGATAGCCACATTTGATGATACGCAAATAACCACCTGGTCTGGTTTTATAACGAGGTCCAAGCTCATTGAACAGTTTACCCACAATTACTTTACTGCGAGTACGGTTAAAAGCTAGACGACGATTAGCTACGCTATCTTCTTTTGCCAAAGTAATTAATGGCTCTGCTACGCGACGCAATTCTTTAGCTTTTACTAAAGTGGTCTTGATTAGTTCATGTTCAAACAGAGAGTTAGTCATGTTTTGGAACATTGCCTTACGATGGCTGCTGGTACGACCCAGCTTGACTCCGCTATTACGATGTCGCATGGTCAAATATCCTTTAAATTAACGGCTACGATAAGAAAAACGGTCATCAACACGCAGGTTGCTAGGTGGCCAATTATCTAAACGCATACCCAGCTCTAAACCTTTAGACGCTAACACGTCCTTAATTTCAGTTAATGATTTCTTACCCAAATTTGGTGTTTTTAATAACTCAGTTTCTGAGCGCTGCACCAAATCGCCAATGTAATAAATGTTTTCGGCTTTTAAGCAATTTGCTGAACGAACCGTTAGTTCAAGATCATCCACTGGACGTAATAGTACAGGATCAATCTCATCTGGTTTATCTTTACCGCTGGTTTCAGGCACATCTTCAGCTTCCAAATCTACAAAAATTGCAATCTGCTGCTGTAAAATGGTTGCTGCCTTACGAATTGCTTCTTCAGGGTCAATAGTACCATTGGTTTCAAGCTCAATAATCAACTTGTCCAAATCTGTACGTTGTTCAACACGCGCATTTTCAACTTCATATGCCACTCGTAAAATCGGGCTAAAACTTGCGTCTAGTTTTAAATGACCAATCATTTTTGCATTTGCATCTTCACGACGCTGATTCGCTGGCTCATAGCCGCGCCCTGTTGCGACACGTAAGCGCATTTTTAAATGCCCGCGTTCGCTAAGAGTACCTAATACCAAACTTGGATTAGCAATTTCAACATTGTGTGGCAAATCTAAATCCGCAGCAGTAATAATGCCTGGACCCTTCTTATCCAAAGTTAAATAAGCCTCATGTTGGTCATGTAAAATAATTGCCAAACCTTTTAAGTTTAGAAGCAATTCTAGTACATCTTCTTGCAAACCCTCAAGTGTTGAGTATTCGTGATCCACACCCTCAATCTCAGCCTCAATTACAGCCGCGCCTGACAATGAGGAAAGCAAAATACGGCGTAGGGCATTCCCTAGAGTATGCCCAAAACCACGTTCTAACGGCTCGAGCGTGACCTTAGCAGTTGTTTCATTAACCGCATCCACGATAATGGTACTGGGTGTTAGAAACTCATTTGCACTTGTCATAGTGTCACCTCGATAGTTCAATAATTATTTAGAATATAGCTCAACAATCAAGTTTTCATTGATTTCAGCAGGTAATTCACTACGCTCTGGTGCAGTTTTGAAAGTACCTTGTAATTTGCTATGGTCAACTTCAAGCCATTCTGGAATACCACGTTGAGTCGCCAACTCAACCGCATTTTTGATGCGCAGTTGCTCTTTTGACTTTTCATGCACAGCAATTACATCGCCATCTTGCACTTGAATTGATGGGATATTAACGCGCACAAACTCATCACGACCTGCTTTTTTTAGCAAAATAGCACGATGGCTAACTAATTGACGCGCCTCTGCACGAGTTGCACCAAACCCCATACGATATACAACATTATCCAAACGGCGTTCTAGCATCACTAACAAGTTTTCACCTGTTGCGCCACGCATGCGTGCTGCTTCTTTATAATAATTTGAGAATTGACGCTCAAGTACACCATACATACGTTTTACTTTTTGCTTTTCACGAAGCTGTGAAGCATATTCAGACGCTTTATTTTGGCTATTGCCATGCTGACCAGGTACACGACCTGCTTTTTTTGTCTTAACATCATAAGGTTTAACACCTGACTTTAACTGCAAGTCAGTGCCTTCACGACGCGACAATTTTAATTTTGGACCAATATAACGGGCCATGTGTCTTTCTCCTTAAACTCGACGTTTTTTAGGTGGGCGGCAACCGTTGTGTGGAATTGGGGTTACGTCACTGATGCTGTTAATTTTATAACCCAATGCACCTAATGCTCTAACCGCAGACTCACGACCTGGTCCTGGACCTTTAACCAAGACATCAACATTTTTTACACCATAGGTTTCCTGAGCAGCTTTACCAGCAACTTCAGCAGCAACCTGTGCAGCAAATGGTGTTGATTTACGTGAACCACGGAAGCCTTGTCCACCTGATGTGGCCCAAGCCAATGCATTACCCTGACGATCAGTGATCGTTACAATGGTGTTATTAAAAGACGCATGAATGTGGGCGATACCTTCAGATACCGAGCGACGAGCCACTTTTTTGCGGCTACGAGTGTCTTTTGCCATCTTTTAGCTTCCTAAGTTGTTACTTTTTAATTGCTTTGCGTGGACCTTTACGGGTACGCGCATTTGTTTTTGTACGTTGACCATTAACAGGCAAACCACGACGGTGACGAAGACCACGGTAGCAACCTAAATCAACTAAACGCTTAATATTCATTGAAATTTCACGACGAAGGTCACCCTCTGTAGTGTAATTTGCAACTTCTGCACGGACAGCATCTAACTGCACATCATCTAACTGACCAATTTTAGTGGTTTCTTGAATTCCTACTGCAGCCAAGATTTGTTTAGCAGTAGTACGACCAATACCAAAAATATAAGTCAATGAAATAACAGCATGCTTGTTATCCGGAATATTTACACCGGCAATACGAGCCATTAACTTTCTCCATTATGATGCAAGCACAAAGTTATGCTTGCCCAAACTCACTCTACTACCAAAAAGGTAGCACGGCAATTAGCGGATAATACAACACCCGCTACTAAATTTCAAGTATTAATTTAAAAAAAATTAACCTTGACGTTGTTTATGACGTGGTTCTGAACTGCAAATTACTAAAACTTTGCCTTTACGGCGAACAATTTTGCAACTACCACAAATTCTTTTGACTGATGCTTGAACTTTCATTTCATGCTCCTACTGATGATCATTATTGCGATGATTTAATTAGTTTTTGGTCGTGATATTGGTGTGTCATAAGATGAGCCTGAACCTGTGCAATAAAATCCATCAACACCACAACAGTAATTAATAGAGATGTGCCACCCAACGGAATATGCACATGAAATGATGACTGCATAATCATAGGCATTAAACAAATCACTGTCATGTACATCGCTCCAATAAAGGTTAGGCGATTCAAGACGAAATCCAAATATCTTTTAGTTTGTTGCCCTGGGCGAATACCCGGAATGTAGGCGCCACTACGCTTTAAATTTTCTGCCACTTCTTTTGGATTGAACATCAAAGCGGTATAGAAATAACAGAAAAATATAATCAGAACAGAAAAAATCAACAAATACAAAGGATTTCCCGGATGCAGTGCCAAAGAAATATTTTGTAACACCGTCTGAAATGCTGTTGGATTTGCATTTGAACCAGCCCATTGCCCTAAACTTGCTGGCAACATTAGTAAGGAACTGGCAAAAATTGCAGGTATTACTCCCGCCATATTCAATTTTAAAGGTAAATGAGACTGCTGTTGTGCGTAGACCTTACGTCCTTCTTGTTGTTTTTGAGCGTAATTAACTGGAATACGGCGCTGTGCGCGCTCTACAAAAACGATTGCTGCAGTTACAGCGATACCTAAAACGATAAAAATTGGCACTACCAACGGATTGTCAAGCCTACTAGAAGCCGCTGAAATCATAGTTGGCATACTGGCAATAATGCTAGCAAAAATTAGCATTGAAATACCATTACCAATGCCTCTTTCTGTAATCTGCTCACCAAGCCACATCAAGAACATTGAACCAGCAACCAAAGAAGTCACAGCGGGCAAATAAAACTGCAAGCCAGTTGTCAAAGTCATGCCTTGCACGATAAGTCCCGTAGACATAGCAATCGCTTCTACAAAAGCTAACGCTAAAGTACCTTGACGTGTGTATTTGCTTAGAGTACGTCTACCTGCCTCACCTTCTTTCTTTAAAGCCTCTAGAGAAGGTATAACTGCTGACATCATCTGCACAACAATAGATGCCGAAATATAAGGCATAATCCCCAATGCCATAATTGACATACGTTCTAAGGCGCCACCAGAAAAAACATTAAACATTCCTAAAAAGGGATTGTTTTCTGGATTAAAAAAGTCTGCTAATGCAACAGGGTTTATGCCAGGTACAGGTATATGAGAACCCAAACGATAAACAATCAACGCTCCAATCAAAAATAACATACGATTCCAAAGCTCATCATATTTTCTTATAAAAGCGATGGGATTTAGTGAACGATTAGAATTTGTCGTTGATTGTTTTGACACGATTTTACTCCTCGACGCTACCACCAGCAGCTTCGATAGCTTGTTTAGCACCTCTAGTCACTTTAACACCTTTAAAAGTTAAAGCACGGGTAATTTCGCCAGACAAAATAATACGGACGCGCTTCATATCGCCACGAATAATATTGGCAGATTTTAAGGTTTCTAAACTAACAACATCGCCTTCCACCTTATTTAGTTCAGAAAGACGTACTTCAGCTGTAACCATTGCTAATTTACTAGTAAAACCAAACTTTGGTAAGCGACGGTAAATTGGCATTTGACCGCCTTCAAAGCCTGCTGGAATACTAGACCCAGAACGTGAGGTTTGACCCTTGATACCACGACCACCAGTCTTACCAAGACCTGAGCCAATGCCGCGACCACGACGTTGAGCAACCTTTTTTGCACCTAAAGCTGGTGCCAGTTCGTTTAATTTAAGACCCATTAGGCTTCCTCCACTTTAACCAAGTAGTTAACACGATTCACCATGCCACGAGTAGATGGAGAGTCTTCAACCTCAACAGTATGACCAATGCGACGTAGTCCCAAACCTTTTAAGCAAGCTTTATGGCTTGCTAAGCGATGGGCACTTGATTTAACTTGAGTAACTTTTATTTTCTTCATTACAACAACCCACCTAAATTAACCCAAAATTTCTTCAACAGACTTACCACGTTTTTGAGCGATAAATTCTGGAGAAACCATGTCACGCAAGCCTTTAAATGTCGCTTGCACCACATTTGCAGCATTAGTTGAGCCATAACATTTTGCTAATACATTTTGCACACCAGCCACTTCTAACACTGCACGCATTGCACCGCCAGCAATAACACCAGTACCTTCAGAAGCGGGTTGCATATATACTTTTGAAGCACCATGACGAGCATTAATGGGATGCTGTAGAGTATGTCCAGCCAATTCCACCTTAATCATATTGCGCTTTGCTGCTTCCAATGCTTTTTGAATCGCAGCCGGGACTTCACGAGCCTTACCGCGACCAAAACCAACACGACCATTACCATCACCTACAACGGTGAGTGCAGTAAAAGAAAAAATGCGACCACCTTTAACAACTTTTGCCACGCGGTCAACAGCGACTAAACGCTCTACCAAACCGTCAGTTTGTTCAACTTTTGCCATGATTAGAACTCCAATCCATTTTCGCGCGCAGCGTCAGCCAAAGCTTTAACGCGGCCATGATATTTAAAACCACTACGATCAAAAGCAACTTTAGTAATACCAGCTGCTTTTGCACGCTCAGCAATCAAAGCGCCCACTGCTTTTGCAGCTTCAACATTACCTGTCACACCTGAACGCAAACTCGCATCAAGAGTGGATGCTTGGGCAACCACGACACCACCAGTGGGTGAAATAACTTGTGCATAGATATGGCGCGGAGTACGCGTTACAGTCAAACGATTTACACCCAATTGACGAATATGGGCACGGGTCTTCTTAGCTCGACGAAGACGAGCTGCTTTTTTATCGAACATTTTTGCTCACCTTACTTATTTCTTCTTAGCTTCTTTACGCAGAACCACTTCATCACTATAACGAACACCTTTACCTTTATAAGGCTCTGGAGAACGGAAGGCGCGAATATCGGCTGCTGCTTGACCCAATTTTTGTTTATCACTTGATTTCAAAACGATTTCAGTTTGACTTGGGCTTTCAGCAGTTACACCTTCAGGCAATACATATTCGATTGGATGCGAATAACCTAAACTCAAATTTACTTTATTGCCAGCAACTTGAGCACGATAACCAACACCAACTAACTGAAGGCGACGCTCAAAGCCATTAGTAACACCATTGACCATATTATTTAATAATGCACGAATTGTACCAGTGTGCATCCAAGCTTCCTTTGTATCTTTCACAGGAGCAAGGGTAACAGTATTTTCTTCTTGTTTAAGCTCGACCAATTCATGCAGGTGTAAAGACAAAGAACCATTTTTGCCTTTAACTTCTACCTGCCGATCGTTCAAAGTAACGCTGGTACCAGCTGGCAACGTTACTGGGGCTTTAGCCACACGAGACATAGAAATTTCCTTTAATTCAAAATACCATCAAATACTTGACGGCAAGAAAAAACTAACAGATTATAGAACCTGTTAGTTTACCACATTTAAATTTGAAAGTAAATCCAAAATTAAACTACAATAATATTTTAAGCAACCAATGCAATAACTTCACCGCCAACACCTAAAGAACGTGCTTCACGGTCGCTCATAATACCTTTACTGGTAGAGATTATAGCTACACCCAAACCTCTTTTAACGCTTGGCAATTCATCTTTTGAACGATATTGACGAAGTCCAGGACGGCTAAAGCGTTTCAGTTCTTCAATAACGCCTTTACCCTGATAGTATTTTAACTCAATGGTTAAAACCTTTTTACCATTTTCAATATCATCAACCTGTGCACTGGTCAGGTATCCTTCTGCAACTAACAAATCAGCAATTGATTTGCGCAGTTTAGATGCAGGCATTGATACAGTTGGTTTATTTCTTGATTGGGCATTGCGGATACGGGTCAGCATATCAGCAACAGGATCTTGCATACTCATAGCCTTAACTCCTTACCAGCTTGCTTTACGAACACCAGGCACATCGCCTTGCATTACACGTTCACGTAATTTATTACGTGAAAGACCAAATTTACGGAAGTAACCATGTGGACGACCTGTCAAACCACAGCGATTACGCAAACGTACTGGAGATGAATTACGTGGCAAAGCTTGTAAAGCCAACATCGCATCTAGACGCTCTTCATCAGTTGCACTGCTATTACTAATCACTTCCTTTAGCTTTGCACGCTTTTCGGCGTACTTAGCAACCATCTTTTCGCGTTTCAACTCGCGATTAACCATGCTTTTTTTAGCCATAACGTTTTACCTTATCTGAATGGGAAGCCAAATGCCTTTAATAGAGCACGACCCTGATCGTCATTTGCTGCCGTAGTTGTAATAGTAATATCTAAACCACGAATACGATCAATTTTATCAAAGTCCACTTCAGGAAAAACAATCTGCTCTTTGATGCCAAGTGAATAATTGCCACGTCCATCAAAAGCCTTAGCTGAAAAACCACGGAAATCACGAATACGTGGAATCGCAATAGAGATTAATCGATCTAAAAATTCGTACATTTGCTCGCCACGAAGTGTAACTTTACAACCAATTGGCCATTCTTCACGAATTTTGAAACCAGCAACAGATTTACGAGCTTTTGTTACAACAGGCTTTTGACCTGCAATTACAGTCATATCTGCAAGCGCACCTTCCAATAACTTTTTATCTTGTGCTGCACCACCCACACCCATATTTAAAGTGATTTTGGTGATTTTTGGTACTTGCATGACGTTTTCCAAGCCAAGCTCATCTTTGATTTTTTGCTTTAGCTGGTCATTGTATAATGATTTTAATCTTGCCATTAGTGAATTACCCTTTATAAATTACGCAGTCGCCACTACTTCACCAGTAGAACGATAGATGCGCACTTTTTTGCCATCTGCATTCACCTGGTAAGCAATACGGTCTGCTTTTTGGGTTGTTGCATTATAAATTGCAACATTTGAAATATGTAAAAATGCTTCTTGCTTAATAATGCCGCCCTCTTTACCCAACATTTGATTAGGTTTTTGATGTTTGGTTACAATATTAATACCTTCCACTTTTACACGGTCTGCTTTAACCGCCAAAATTGTGCCTTGCTTGCCTTTGTCTTTGCCAGCAATCACAACCACGGTATCGCCTTTGCGTAACTTTGCCATAAGATGCCTCTAAAAAAAGGTTACAGTACTTCTGGTGCAAGTGAAACAATTTTCATAAATTGTTCAGTACGTAATTCACGGGTTACTGGCCCAAAAATACGTGTTGCAATCGGTGCTTTGTTGTTGTTTAGAATAACTGCTGCATTGTCATCAAAACGCAATACAGAACCATCGGGACGACGTACGCCTTTTTTGGTACGTACTACAACGGCATTCATTACATCGCCTTTTTTAACACGACCACGAGGAATGGCTTCTTTAACAGTTACTTTGATAATATCACCAACAGACGCATAGCGACGATGAGACCCGCCCAATACCTTGATGCATTGTACACGTCTTGCACCACTATTATCTGCAACTTCCAGCATTGTTTCAGTCTGAATCATCGCATTAACTCCATAATAATTTTAAGCAGTAAAAACCACTTGCTGCTAAATCTCGTAAATCCAATAAATGGATAATTTAAAGGATGCACATTATACTAGCAAATGGCTTTTAATGCAAATAACTTAAATTTTTACTGCAGTCTCAACCACATCCACCAAAGTCCAAGATTTGGTCTTTGAAATAGGACGAGTTTCTTTGATACGTACGATATCGCCTTCTTGACAAACATTATTCTCGTCATGAGCTTTTAGTTTGGTTGAGCGGCGAACTTGCTTGCCATACATTGGGTGGCGAATTTGGCGTTCAACCAACACTACAATGGACTTATCCATCTTGTTGCTGATTACTTTGCCAGTTACGACGCCAACTTCTTGAGTTTGGATATTCTCGCTCATGCATCGCCTCTTTGTTTTTCATTAATTAAAGTCAAAATCTTAGCAATCGTACGACGATTGGCTTTGACTTCATGAGTATTACCTAGCTGACCTGTTACTTTTGCCATACGCAGACGAAACGCATCTAACTGTTTTTCATCAAGCAATTGAGCCAACTCTTCTACAGATTTATCACGCAATTCGCTGGTTTTCATTACATAACCGTCCGTTTAACAATTGTGGTTTTGAAAGGAAGTTTGGCTGAAGCTAGTGTTAAAGCCTCACGAGCAAGCTCCTCGCTAACACCCTGAATTTCATAAAGCATTTTTCCAGGCTTGATTTCAGCAACCCAATATTCAACAGGACCTTTACCTTTACCCATACGAACTTCTAAGGGTTTTTCGGTAATTGGCTTGTCTGGGAAAACACGAATCCAAATTTTACCACCACGTTTAATGCGACGAGCAATAGTACGACGGGCCGCTTCAATTTGGCGAGCAGTCATACGACCACGACCAATAGATTTTAGACCAATTTCACCAAAGGCAACTGTGCTACCACGTTGGGCAAGACCTGTGTTACGTCCTTTGTGCATTTTGCGAAACTTGGTGCGTTTTGGTTGTAACATAGCTTAACCTCTGTCTGAATTACGGCGACCGTTATTGCGACCACGACGCTTAGGTGCACGAGTCTTATCTTCGGTTACCGGATTATAAACACTATTCATGCCATCTAGAATTTCACCACGGAAAATCCAAACTTTAACACCAATAGTACCATATGTGGTTTCTGCACGAACTTCTGAATAATCAATATCGGCACGCAAGGTATGCAATGGCACACGACCTTCACGATACCATTCTGTGCGAGCAATTTCAGCACCACCCAAACGACCTGATAATTCAACTTTAATGCCTTGAGCGCCAGCACGCATACTGTTTTGAACTGCACGCTTCATAGCGCGACGGAACATAACACGGCGCTCAAGCTGGCTTGCGATACCAACAGCAACCAAGCGAGCATCTAAATCAGGTTGGGTAATTTCTTGAATATTAACCTGAGCAGGAACGCCCATCAATTTGGTTAACTCTTTTTGCAAGGCTTCGATGTCGGCACCTTGCTTACCAATAATCACGCCGGGACGGGCACTATGGATAGTGATTTTAGCAGCACCTGTTGGACGCTCAATACTGATATTACTTACCATAGCTTCTTTTAATTTATTGCGCAAAAAATCACGCACTTTAAAATCATTTAGTAAGTAGTCTTTATACTGCTTTGGATTGGCATACCAGTTAGCATTATGCTTTTTAATTACGCCCAAACGGATGCCAATTGGATGTACTTTTTGACCCATAATTATTCCCCTACCTTAACAGTGATATGACAAGTGCGCTTGCTGATTCGGTCAGCACGACCCTTGGCACGGGGCATAATACGCTTCAATGTGATACCTTCATCTACATAGATGGTAGAAACACGTAGCTTATCAATGTCTAAACCATTGTTATGTTCTGCATTTGCAATAGCAGACTGTAGGCATTTCTTAACTAATTTAGCACCTTTTTTATTGCTAAACGTCAAAATATCTAAAGCGCGCTCGATTGGCTTACCACGAACTTCGTCCGCAACCAATCTTACTTTTTGTGCCGAAATAGCGGCACCACGTAATTTTGCAGTTACTTCCATGGTAGTACCTTATCTCTTAGATTTCTTATCAACGCCATGACCGCGATAACTGCGAGTCGGAGCGAATTCACCTAGTTTATGACCAACCATTTGTTCGCTAACTATCACAGGCACGTGAGTACGACCATTATGGACAGAGATGGTTAGCCCTACCATTTGTGGCAAAATCATTGAGCGACGAGACCAAGTTTTAATTGGTTTGCGACTATTGGTTTCAAGAGCATTTTCAACCTTAGCCCACAAATGCGCATCAATGAACGGACCTTTTTTCAATGAACGAGGCATGAATTATTCCTTATTTCTTGGCGCGACGGCGACGGATAATCATACTGTCAGTACGCTTATTAGAACGAGTCTTCAGACCCTTAGCTTTCTGACCCCAAGGACTGGTAGGATGTTTACCAAAGTTACGTCCCTCACCACCACCATGTGGGTGATCAATTGGGTTCATTGCTGTACCACGAACAGTAGGACGAACACCACGCCAGCGTGCTGCACCAGCTTTACCTAGTGATTTTAGATTGTTTTCAGTATTTGATACTTCACCAATTACCGCACGGCAATTTGAATGAACGCGGCGAGTTTCACCTGAACGCAGACGAACAATCACATAAACACCATCACGGCCAAGTAATTGAACTGCAGCACCAGCAGAACGTGCAATCTGAGCACCTTTGCTAATTTTTAGTTCAATGTTATGAATAACGGTACCCACTGGGATATTTTTTAGGGGCAAACAGTTACCTGGACGAATTGGAGAGTTCTCACCTGATTGAACTTGGTCACCAACAGCTAATTTTTTTGGTGCAATGATATAACGACGCTCACCATCTGCATATTTCAATAACGCGATATGCGCTGTACGGTTTGGATCGTATTCAATACGCTCAACTACTGCTGGAATATTGTCTTTATTACGTTTAAAATCAACTAAACGATAATGCTGCTTGTGTCCACCACCAATATGACGAGTGGTAATACGGCCATTATTGTTACGACCACCAGTTTTTGCTTTTGATTCAACAAGTGGTGCATATGGACGACCT
>CAKAQU010000005.1 GCA_916720335.1 uncultured Moraxella sp.
TTCACACAACGTGGTTGCTCGCATCATTGACACTCATCGCCAAGTTGGTCCAGAAACCACACAAGCGGTGGTGATTGAGCGCGCCATTACCGCACCAAAATCTGCCCCAGAGGTGGTGATTGTTAAAGATGCGGATAATAACGGTGTGATTTCATTGGCTGAAAAAGGCAAAGACACCACCACCAACGTAACCGTAAAAATCCCAGCTGATGCTCAAAATGGTGATGTGATTACCGTCACCTCAGGCACCACTACCTTAGCAACCTTTACCGTGGGTCAAAACGGCGTAACGGCAGGCTCTACTCAAACTGTGGAAAAAGTAGCCTTACCAACCGATGGTAAAGCCCTAACCATTAAAGCAGTGATTAGTAATGCTGCTGGCAGCAAAGAAGCCACCGATACTGCTACCGTTGAAATGGCAGTGGCTCCAAAATCTGCTCCAGAAGTGGTGATTACCAAAGACGCAGACAACAACGGCTATATCTCTGCTGCTGAAAAAGGCAAAGACACCACCACCAGTGTCACTGTTAAGGTGCCTGCCGATGCCAAAGACGGCGATGTGATTACCGTCACTTCAGGTACTACCACCTTAGCAACCTTTACCGTGGGTCAAAACGGCGTAACTGCAGGCTCTACCCAAACCATTGATAAAGTGGCTCTACCAGCTCATGGTCAAACGTTACAGGTTAAAGCCACCATCACCAACGCTGCCGGCACCAAAGAAGGTTCTGACCGCGCGGTGATGGACTTAGCAGCTGGCGTTGGTAACACCATTAAGATTACCGCCATCAGCGAAGACACTGGCACCAAAGGCGACTTTAAAACCACTGACAACACCTTGATGATTTCAGGTACCTTAGGTAAAGCTCTAGAAGCGGATGAATCAGTTGAGGTCAGCTTAAACGGCGGTCAAAGCTTTGTAAAAGCCACCGTAAACGGTACCACTTGGACGCTTGACGCCACCGGAACTGCCTTAAATATCGGTTCACACAACGTGGTTGCTCGCATCATTGACACTCATCGCCAAGTTGGTCCAGAAGCCACACAAGCGGTGGTGATTGAGCGCGCCGGAACAGCTCCAGCTACCGCTCCAGTGGTTGCTATCCGTGCTGATACCAACAATGATGGCTACATCAATGCTATTGAAGCCAAAACTGGCAAAACAGACATTGTTATCCGAGTACCAGCTGATGCTAAAAATGGTGATGTGATTACAATTACTGATGGTTCTGGAAAAACCTTGGGTTCCATTACGGTTGGTCAAAACAATGTTGCCGCTGGACAAACAACCATTGTTAAAGACATTCCTTTGCCAGCTAATGGAAAAACGTTGGAGGTTAAAGCAACCATTAGCAATGCTGCTGGCAGCAAAACTGGTGCTGTAGATAGAGCAATTATTGACACTGTGGTTACTCAAGATCATAACATCAAGGTTACTTCTATTAGCGAAGACACTGGTACCAAAGGCGACTTTAAAACTACAGATAAAACATTGGTTATTTCCGGCACCATCGCCAAGGCATTGGCATCAGATGAAACCATTGAAGTTAGTTTAAATGGCGGTCAAAGCTTTGTAAAAGCCACCGTAAACGGCACCACTTGGACGTTAGATGCAACCAAGACAACTCTTGAGGTTGGTACTCATAACATCGTTGCTCGTGTCATTGATAATGCTCGCAATATTGGTTCTGAAACTACTCAAACAGTTGAGATTGAAAATGCAGGTACAGCACCAGCGACTGCGCCAACTGTGGCAATTATGGCGGATAAGAACAATGATGGTTTATTAAATACCACTGAAGTAAATAGTGGTGAAAAACGCATCTTGATTCGTGTTCCATCCGATGCTAAAAATGGTGATGTGATTACCTTAACTGATGCTCAAGGTCAGGTACTTGGCAAAATAACCGTTGGTCAAAACGGCGTGACTGCTGGTTCAAATCAATACATTAATAATGTGAACATTCCAGCCAATGGTCAAACACTTGATGTAAAAGCAACAATTACAAATGGTTATGGCAGCTTGACAGGTGCCTCAGACAAAGCAGTGGTTGATACCAGTGTTGGTGTGGGCAATGGCATTAAAGTGGCTTATATTGAAAACGATACTGGCACTAAAGGTGACTTTAAAACCACAGACAATACGTTAGTCATCCATGGCACTTTAACCAAAAACTTAGCAGCTGATGAAATTGTTCAGGTTAGCTTAGATGGCGGTAAAACCTTTGTCAAAGCAGTTACAACGGGCACCAGCTGGAAACTTGATGCCACAGGTACTGCCTTAACTGTAGGTACACATAACGTAATTGCACGCATCATTGACAAGGCTCAAAACGTTGGACCAGAAACCAAGCAAGCGATTGTGATTGAAAGTAACGCTGTTGCACCAAGTTCAGCACCAATTATTCTTATCACTAAAGATTTGAATGATGATGGTTATATTGACCGCTCAGAACGTGGCACGTCAACTAAAGCCATCCTAAATATTGTCATTCCAAGAGATGCAAAAATTGGCGATGTGGTGACTGTTAAAGATGATAGCACAGGCGAAGTATTAGCAACCTACACTGTAGATAAAGGCGAATACGCTGCGGGTACCACTCAAGTTGCTCATGTATCTATTCCGGGTGAAGGCGGCACTATCAGAGTGTCAGCATCCATTACCAATGCCTCGGGCGTAACCTTAACGGGTACAGATACAGCAATTATTGATACTAAGGTTGCTGAGGGTAACAGCATTACCATTGAATCCATCCACAACGATACAGGATTGGTTGGTACAGACTTTATTACCAATGACCAGACCTTAGAGTTTAGTGGTAAATTGGGTAGAGCTTTGGCGGCTGATGAAAAAGTTCAAATCAGCGTCGATAACGGCTTAACCTACATGGATGCGGTCACAACAGGCACAACATGGAAACTGGATTATACTGGTACAACAATGACTGAAGGTACCCACCATGTGATTGCTCGCATTACCGATCGCGCAGGCAATAGTTCAGAAACCGCAATCGCTAAGCAAGATGTGGTGATTGACTTAACTGCTCAAGCAAATAGAATCGATATTACGCGCATCACTACAGATACAGGGCGTTTTGCTAATAATAATGACTTTGTAACCAGTGATAGTACTCTCATTTTCTATGGTAACGTACATCGTCTGTTACTACCTGATGAGCGTGTACAAGTAAGCGTCAATAATGGCGAATGGGTAACAGTTACAAAAGTAGCAGGTACAATTTGGACTTATGATGCTTTAGATAACCAAGCGAACGCCTTTGCTCAAGGTGTGCACAACATTAGAGCGCGTATTGTGGACTTAGCGGGTAACCAAGCGGCAGATTACATTAAGCCAACTGTCTTAGCAGAAAGTGAACGTAAGTTTACTATTGATACGATTGCTCCAACTGCACCTGTGGTGAAATTGCTGCTTGATGCTGACAATGATGGTATCTTAACTGCCAAAGAAAAAGGCACTGCAACCAAATCCAAAGTTGAAATTGAAGTGCCAAAAGATGCAGTAGCTGGTGACGTTATTGTAGTAAGTAACCACTCAACAGGTGCGGCAGGTGATGAGATTGCTCGCTATACTGTTGGCGAAAATGGCGTTACTCCCGGCAAAGTAATTACTTTTGAAGTTGACTTGCCAAAAGAAGGCACGCTCAACGTCCAAGCTGATGTGATTGACGTTGCAGGCAACCATGGTATTGGTAATGACTTCTTTGTGATGGAAGGCTCATCTGGTGCATCTCAAACAATTAACTTTGATAACATTGGTAATGGTCAAACTGTTAATTTAGGTGCTGGTGATGATGTGTTGAACTTCACAGGTAACAATCAAACCATTGGCGGCGGTAACACACACAGCATTAGCGGTGGGGCAGGTCATGATACCTTGATGGTATCAGGCACAGGCAATAGCTTGTCATTATCTGACGTGTTTAGCTTTGAAACCATTGATTTAGGTGATGCTGTTGCTGGCAATACCTTGTTTAGTGGCACTGTCGCTGACGTAAAAGCTGCAATTGACAAGCAAAATGGTCAATCTACCATCTATGTCAAAGGCGATGCTAACGACACTGTTGATTTGGGTGCTAAAGGTGCAAGCTTAACCGACCAAAACGGAGCAACTTGGACCAAAGGCGCTGCTAAAGAAGTTGATGGCGTGGTGTATGATGCTTGGACAGCAGAAGACCAAACATTGTATATTGAACAAGGCATTAACGTTATCTAAGACTGTTATCTAGATAATCAAAACAAAAAAGCACTCTTTGGAGTGCTTTTTTTTATGCTGCAAATATGAATAAAATCAGATAAGTACAAAAATTATTCATTTTATGTAAATAGATGTCAATTTTTTGTATAGTTTGGTAAAAAAGACGACCAAAAACGCCAATAGATGGCATGAGCGTTGCAGTAATTTAATCGAAAATTTGCTATGATGAATCAGATAAATTTGATGTAAATCACCATAATATCCGTACCATGATACAAATAAATAACACAAACTTGTGGTGTATAAACAAATTACATACCAAATTAAATACAAATATCTCTTAGCATTATCAAAAATTGATAAAGCAAAGTTTGCTTAGTAATATGGCATTTTTTATGAAATATTCTAAACTTTGGCTGGGTTTGATTGTCGCAATGATAATGCCCGTTTATGCCGACGTAAATCCTTTAAATATTGATGAATTGATTTTAAAGGCAACCGATACACACCCATTGGTCAATGCTGCTCGAGCTGATGAATTGGCAGCCCAAGAAGGAGTACACGCTGCTAAATTAAGCCTATGGGCAACGCCAAGTATTAATGCAGGTTATGATATTGATGATGGGGCGATTAGCACCATTACCATCAGGCAACCATTGTGGACAGGCGGTAAATTGACCGCCAATATTAACCGCAGCATCTATGATGAAAAAGCAGCGACTGCTTATATTTATGACCAGCAAAATACAGTTGCTAAAAACACCATAGACGTTTGGCAAAGTTACATTTATGCCATTGCATTGCAGGAGCTTTATACGGCAAACTTAGAACGTTTGCGTGAATTTGAAGCAATGATGGGTCGGCGTGTTGAGCAAGGTGTGTCAGCAAAAATTGAATTAGATTTAATCAAAAACCGAATTTTGCAAGACTATAATTCTTATCAAGGGGCACTTGAACAAGAGCGTGTCGCTGGGGCAAGGCTTGCTCAGCTTGTTGGTGATAATCTTGGTACAAAAAAATACGACATTACTTTAAAAAAACTCACTGATTACGCCAAAACACAATCAGCCAGTTTTGAAGCGTTGGTTTTTAAAAATTCAGGAGCAAGTCACCCAAGTGTGGTTCGTCAGTTTTATCAAGTTGAATCTGCCAAACAAGAAGTGAAATCACAAAATGCCAGTCGTTATCCAACAGTTTATGCGCAATATCAGCACACTTTTAAACTGGAAAAAGGCAGTGATAAAGGCGATTTTAGTGTTGGCATGAGTTATGACCCTGGTGCGGGATTTTCCAATATGGCGCTGGCGCGAGCATCGCAAGCGCGAGCCCAAAGTCTTATGCAAAGCCAAGAAGCCGCCAGACGTAATGTCATGGAAAGTTTGAAAACTCAATATCAAGCTTTTCTTTCTGCTAAAGATAAAGAACGTTCTTTGGTATCAGCAATTGAAGGAGCTCAAATTGTTGTGGATTCTTATGGCCGACAATTTATTGCAGGGCGAAAAACATGGCTTGAGGTATTAAATGCTGTGCGTGAGTTATCCGACTATCAAAGACAGCTGTTAGAAGTGCAAGCACAAATGGTAGCTAGTTTTTATAAATTACAAGTGGATTTTGGAGCAATGTCTTGGCAGCGAGGTCATCAATCTATTACAGAGCCAACAATCGAATTTCGTCCATATCGTGAGTTTAATAATTGGGTGGATATTCAAAAAAATAAAATTAAAAAGCGCCGCAAACCTGCTGAACCGATGAGCAGTGAAGCGTTACCTGAATGGACAATTGATGAAACAGCTTTTGTGGGCGACCCAACCGAAGATGATAGCGAAATTGAAGAAGGTGAGGGTATCGCAATAACAGAAGAAAGTGGCGCTACTGATAAATCTGAAGAACAGGCTGTCAAAGACTCTCAAGATAAATCAATAACTCAATGATTTTTAAGATAAAAAAAGCAGTAAACTACTAAATGAATTATTAATTGGGTGAAAATTAGTATATCCGTCTATTTTGGTTATTTATCATAATTATACAGCGTAATTATTTATCATCATTTTTTTGATAAAAATATATTTATAATAAAGGAACGTTCATGTCATCAAACTCCCAAAATAGTGTTGCAGTTCAGCGCAGTTTGCAGGAATTGGGCTTTGCGACTGCAACCTTATTAAAAGAACAAGGCGTACCTGTAGATTCCAACCGTCTGCATTCAGCAATCCAAAGTGTGGTTGGTGTTGATGACCCTGAAGGGCAATTATTGGTGCTACTGCAAGTACTAGGTATTCCAGATTTGCCATTTGTGCTTAGTGAACCCGATGCAGCGTATATGCCACTTTTGGTGCATCATCGGGATTTAGGCTTTGGGCGGATTGTACAACAAGTACAATCGGGTCTTTGGGTATTTCAGCAAGAACACGATCGATTTTCTTGCCGTTCTTCAGACTTGGATTTTGTTGCTAAGATTGTTTTAACTGAAGAACACATTGCCCAAAGAAACATTACCTTTGCGCAACTTTTACGTCAAAACCTAAAAGAATATCGCTGGGTGGTTGCTGAGGCAATTATTGCGTCTTTTATTATCAATATGCTAGCTCTAGCAATTTCGCTATTTTCCATGCAGGTATACGATAGGGTGATTCCTACCAGCAGTAAATACACACTCATTATTTTATCATCGGGCGTAGCACTGATTATTTTATTTGAGGCGGGTATGAAGTTTGCCCGTTCAAAAGTCATGGATAAATTGGTGGTTGGTATTGACCAAGGGCTTTCACGAAAGATTTTTGAAAGACTACTTAAAGTGCGTATTGACCAAATGCCCAATTCTGTGGGTAGCCTGGTTGCTCAGCTGCGTGGTTATGAACAAGTTCGTAGTTTTTTTACTGCAAGCAGTCTGTTTACCTTGGTCGATGTGCCAATGAGTTTGCTGTTTATTTTGATTATTGCAACAATTGGCTCACCTTGGGTCGCGGCTGTGCCAATTGTAGCAGCGATTATTGGTATTTTGCTGGGTATCAATAGCCGTAAAAAAATGGATGAGATTGCCAAAGAAGGTGCGTCTGCATCGTATTTAAAAACAGGAATTTTGGTTGAAACGGTGGAAGGTATGGAAACCATCAAGGCAGGTTCTGGCAACTGGAAGTTTTTATCCCGATGGCTTAGTGTCATGGATACCACAACCAAAAACGATTTAAAAATGCGTCATGTAAATGACAATTTAAATTACAGCGTGCAAATGCTACAACAAGTCAGCTATATCGGCATTGTGATTGTTGGAGCATTTATCGTAATGAGCCAGCAAATGACGACCGGGGGTTTGATTGCTTGTACAATTTTGGGCGGGCGAATTTTAGCGCCAATTATGAACCTGCCCAATCTTTTGGTGCAACATTCGCACTCAAAAGCCGCTCAAATGAACATTGAGCGACTGTTTAGTTTGGCTCAAGACAATGATAATGTTAGCCATCCATTATCACCTAGCCGAATTTATGGTAATTATCAGTGCAACCGTCTTGAATTTAAATACGGTGATAATGACCGCTTGGCACTGCAAATCCCTAATTTGGTGATTAATGCAGGCGAGCGCGTGGCGATTTTAGGTCCAATTGGTTCGGGAAAATCCACCTTATTAAAGTTATTATCAGGGCTTTACACACCAACATCAGGCAATATCTTACTGGATAGTCTGGATATCAATCATATCAGCCGAGAATCTTTAAACCATCAAATTGGCTATTTACAACAGGATCATCGTCTATTTCAAGGAACATTACGCGAGAATTTATTAATTGGTATGCCAACTCCTAGTGATGATATTTTAAATAGAGTATTGCATCGTACAGGACTGATTCGTTTAGTTTCTAATCATTCAAGCGGTTTAGATTTGCCAATCAGTGAAGGAGGTAAAGGGTTATCGGGCGGTCAAAAACAATTAGTAGCATTTTCACGATTGGTATTAACTGACCCGTCAGTGTGGCTACTTGATGAACCAACGGCATCTATGGATAACCAACAAGCCCAGCAGTGTTTACGGGTAATTGCCGAAGAATTTAAAGACGCGAGTAAAACTTTGGTGGTTTCCACTCATAAACTGGAGCTTTTGGCGTTGGTTAATCGGGTGATTATTATGCGTGATGGTGTGGTTGTTATGGATGGACCCAAAGAGCAAGTTTTGGCGCAATTGATGAAAAATGAACAAGACGCCAAAGCAGCCAAATTAGCAGGGCAAAAACAAGCCAATTTAACAATTCATCCGCCTAAATAAAAATAAGTGTAAACGATATGAAAGAATATAATTATCGCCCCACAAAACCCAGTGTTGGAAAATTTAGCATCATTATTTGGACAACATTGGTGATGATTATTATTTTGGTAACGTGGGCATCCTTTGCCAAAATTGACCAAGTTACCCGAGCTTCGGCAACGGTGATTGCATCTGCTAGAACTCAAGAGATTCAAGCAGTAGACGAAGGTGTATTGTCAGAACTTTTGGTTAAAGAGGGTGATGATGTCAAAAAAGGCGATTTGCTTGCCATATTAGAAGAAGAGCGCGCCAAGGCTGCTTTAGGAAATTCAGCAACAAAAGTAGCTGCTTTGCAAGCCAAAGTTTCCCGATTGGAAGCAGAGATTTTTGATAAACAATTGGTGTTTCCAGCAGATGTTCAAAAATTTCCTGAATATGTGGCAAACCAAACCCAACTTTATAATCGTCGCCGTCAAGCGATTGAGCAAGATGTGTCATCTTTGCAAAATATGCTTAAACTTGCCAAACAAGAACTGGCAATGAATGAGCCACTATTAAAACATGGTGATGTCAGTCAAGCAGACGTTATTCGTCTAAGACGGCAAGTAGCGGATATTGAAGCTCAAATTACCAATAAACGCAATAAATATTTTGAAGATGCGCAAACAGAATTGACGCGCGCCCAAGAAGAATTGCAAGCTGAGCAAGAACAGCTTAGAGACCGTACTCAAGTATTGGAAGAAAAACGTCTATTTGCCCCAACAGACGGTAAAGTAAATAACATTGCTGTAACAACCATTGGTGGGGTGGTACGTGCAGGCGACACCATCATGCAGCTTTTACCAACCAGCAGTGATTTGATTGTTGAGGCAAAGGTTAAGCCAATGGATATCGCGTATGTTAAAGAAGGTCAGCAGGCGAGTGTAAAGTTAGATGCTTATGACTTTTCTATTTTTGGGGCAATGGCGGGCGAAGTAATTTATATTAGTCCAGATACTTTAATGGAAAAAACCCCACAAGGCGAACAGCCCTATTATCGGGTGCAAATTCGCATTGATGGTGCAAAATACCAACATCGCGCTAAAGACATTATTATCAAGCCAGGTATGACCGCAAGTGTGGATATTAAAGCTATGGAACGCACCGTTTTATCTTATCTAACCAAGCCGATTACCAAAACGTTGTCTGAAGGCATGGGTGAAAGATGATAAAATAAAAAACTCTGCTATAATAATGACATAGGTAATAAGGAGTTATTTATGAAATTAACATTAGGCATTTTGACATTATCAGTAATGCTAACAACAGTCAGTCATGCCAACGATAAAATTGAAGAATTCATTGATGGAGAATGTTTACCAAAAAATGCTTATCATTTATTGGATAAAATTACAGACATTGATTGCACTAAAAATGCTGATGATAGCGTTGTAGTTACCATTGGCGATAAAGCAGGTCTTATGTCAAAGCAGGGTAAATGGCTTGCCGAGCCAAAATACAATTATATTTTGGGTGAATTTTATCAGGGCTTGACGGTGGTTAAAAATACGGATGATAAATACGGTTTTATGGATAAAACGGGCAAAATCATCATTCCATTTAAATACACTGATGCGTGGAACTTTACTGATGAAATGGGGCTAGCTCAGGTTAAACTAGACAAAGAAAGTAAATGGGGATTTATCAATCCAAATAATAAGATGGTTATTGCGCCAAAATATGATTTTGTCTATGCTTTAATCAGTGAAAATCTATTTACCGCTTATCGAGATGGCAAGGCAGGTTTTATTGATAAAACTGGAAAAGAAGTTATCGCTTTTGATTATGATGAAGCTTTGCCGTTTATAGATGGTCTTGCTATGGTTGGCAAGGGCGATAAATATGGTTTTATCAATACAAAAGGACAGGTAGTCATCCCATTAATTTACGATTTTGCCTTAAATTTTGAAAATGGCGTGGCGGTTGTTGCAAAAGCTGAAAAGTATGGATTGATTGACAAAACAGGCAAATCAATCACGGCATTAGCTTATGATGATATGTTATACGCTGGCGAAGATGCTTACGTAGTGGTACAAAATGGCAAAGTTGGCTATATTGACATATCAGGCAAACCTTTGACCAAAATCATTTATGATGATGTGGGGTTGTTTTCAGAAGGTTTGGCAGTTGTTTGTCTTAAACAAAAATGTGGTTATATTGATATCACTGGTAAAGAAATCATCAAAACCAAATACGATATGGCGACCAGTTTTTCTGGCGGTAAGGCTGATGTTTGGCTTGATGGTAAAGACTTGCAGATTGATAAAGCGGGTAAAATCATTCAATAGGTCAATCTGCATTCATTTTGGATTGGTGGTTTGATTGCAAAGATGGGCATATTTAGCATCATAGTCCATCTTTTGCTGACGATAAATTTCAAAAACACACAACTCATCACAGCCATTTTGGCAACATTCATAATCTTCAGGTGCTTCAGGTGGCGGTGGAATGTCATTTATATCTGGATTCATCATTGACAACTTTCTGATTTTGTAGAAAATTTGTAGTAAGCGCTTGCTATTTATTTTGCTTAGGTTATACTTCACCTGATGTTCATTTTAACATTTTTATGGCTTTTGGCAAAAGGAAGATTTGATGCGTATGTTACAAAGAGTTTGGCAATTTAAAAAAACCGCTTTAGCTTCTTTGGTTGCTGCTAGTTTGGTTTTACCAATGGCAGGGTGTGGTAGCACTACTGGAGCGGGTGCAGTGGGTGCAAATCGCAAACAGCTTTTATTGGTTTCTAGCGATGAAGTGATGAATCTTGCGAGTAAATCTTATCAGCAAACCTTATTCCAAGCTCGCCAAAAAGGCGTTTTGGATGTCAATGCTAGTCAGCTTGCTCGTCTAAAACGAATTGCTAATCATTTGATTCCACAAACCAGCGTTTATCGAACCGATGCTACCAAATGGCAATGGGAAGTTCATATCATTCAAGCCGAAACCATGAACGCTTATGTGATGCCTGGTGGTAAGATTGTTTTTTATAGTGGTATTATTGACAACTTAAAACTAACTGATGCTGAAATTGCTGCAATTATGGGCCATGAAATGGCGCACGCACTTCGTGAACACAGTCGCGAAAAACTCAGTCGCAGTATGGCAACCGGTGGTGTGATTAGTATTGCTTCGGCAGCATTTGGATTGTCAGCGGGTCAAGCTCAGGTGGCACAATTAGCAGGAGATGTTGGGTTAAGTTTGCCACATTCACGCACTCAAGAATCTGAAGCGGATAAAATTGGACTTGAGTTGATGGCTCATGCTGGCTATAATCCTAATGCAGCTGTGAGTTTATGGCAAAAAATGCAAGCTAAATCGGGTTCGAGCGGTCCACAATTTTTAAGCACTCACCCATCCAGCAGTAACCGAATCAAACAAATTCAGGATTTGTTGCCAGCAGTCATGCCTCTTTATAATGCATCAAATAAAAAGTAGGAATTATCATGCAAGTAACAAAAGCCCTAAAGCAGGCCTTACAATCATTAAATCCTGTACATTTGACACTAGAAAATGAAAGTCATATGCATGCAGGCTATTATGATGGTAAAGAGAGTCATTTTAAATTGGTGATTGTCAGCAGTGAATTTGCAGGCAAACGTCCCGTAATGCGCCATCAAGCGGTATATCAACAAATTAATGATTTATTAATGGTTAATGGTGGCAATGTACACGCCTTGGCAATCCATGCTTATTCGCCAGATGAATGGCAAAGTCAACAAATCGCCCCTCAAAGTCCCAATTGTGCAGGACAAAATAAAGGCTGATTGCTTACTAAACTAAAGAGAGATTTATGAAAAATTTACTTTTATTAGGCACGATTTTGACATTAGCAGGGTGTGCAGCCACCAAAGGCAACATCACTCCACAATATATCAACCCAAGCAATTATCAAGCCCAAGATTGTGCCACCTTAAAAAGCGAAATTACTCGCATTAGTAAATTGGCTAATGAAACTGAAAAACAAAACATTTCTTTGGGAACAGGTGTGGGTATTGGCATTGCTGGCGGGCGTGGCGGATTGTACCCAACCATTAGCCTAGGTACAGGCATTGGTAGTGGTCAGCGTCAAGCTAAGAAAAACACCCTAGCTAGACTTTACGGTGAACACGATGCAATGGTGCTGGCGGCTCGTCAAAAACACTGCGATTTTGTTTCAGGCATGAAAATTTATGGTGAATGACGTTTATCTTGAGTTAATTGCTTTAAACGCGCAAGATAAAATCAGAATTTAAACTAAAAAACCGATACAGCGTATCGGTTTTTGATTTTGTGGATTGGCTAAAATACCATGTCATATTATAATAACGATTATTTTTTTATGATAATTATTTATGAATTGTAATCATTTGCTTGATAGTTTGCCTGATAATCTAACATCAGAAATTGCAGCTGATTTGACAGCATATCTTGAACAGAACCCCGAATTGAAAAATGGTTTAACAGTTAGTGTTTTTTTTGATGCACGTGGTCTAGCATGCCCAATGCCTTTATTAAAAGCTAAAGTAAGTTTACGTCAAGTAGCACTTGGTGATAGTTTGTATTTGCTAGCAAGTGATAAAAACTCTCAAACCGATATTTGTGCTTTTTGTCAAAAAAATCAACTGAAAGTTACAACTTGGCAGTCTTACCTACTTGACAATGCTGTTTATCATTTTATCATCACTAAAGCTGATTAAAAGATTCTTAATTCTTTGTTACAGCTTGCCAAAAAATGTAATTCTGCCTAGTTTTTCAAATCGTTTGGTCGTACAATAACAATATTTATTTGATGGACGTAGCGATAAAAGATGATAAAAACTTACGACAATTATGATGAAAATGATGACTTCGATGATGATTTTGAGTATGAAGAGGCTGATGATGAGCTGGAATTGATTGATGATGAACTTTACAAAATAGGCGATGAAGATGATTTCCCTATCATCAAAACCCCCGCCAATCGAATTCCTGCAATTATTGATGGCGACATACATCATGTCGCCACTAAGGATTTGGTTCCTGCCATGCCAACCCATTTGGCAGCTCCCGGGGTAAATTTAGGCGCATATATCAATACTGTGCACCAAATTCCCATTTTAACCCCCGAAGAAGAAAAAGAATTAGCACAGCGTTATTACAATCATCATGATGTGGAAGCCGCTAGAATGTTGGTGATGAGCCATTTGCGTTTTGTCATTCATATTGCGCGCAGTTATTCAGGGTATGGACTTTCTCAGGCGGATTTAATCCAAGAAGGCAATTTGGGTCTGATGAAAGCGGTAAAGCGTTTTGATCCAAATAAAGGTGTAAGATTGGTGTCTTTTGCAGTACATTGGATTAAAGCAGAAATTCATGAATTTGTGATTAAAAATTGGCGAATTGTAAAGGTTGCTACAACAAAAGCTCACCGTAAATTATTTTTTAATCTAAGAAGCTTAAAAAAAACCAACAATCAGCTAACATTGGATGAAGCTCAAGCAATCGCCAAAGATTTGAATGTTACTGTTAAACAAGTGCTAGAAATGGAGTCGCGTTTAACTAGTTACGATGCTTCTTTTGAAATGCAAGACAGTGATGAAGATGATGGGCGCTATGCTCCTCAACTTTTCTTGGAAGATGCGATTGACCCTGCTGATGTCGTCGAGGATGCAGATTGGGAAGAAAATACTACCACTGCCCTAAAAGAAGCCATGGATACTTTGGATGACCGTTCGCGCGATATTATTACTCAAAGATGGCTTGCCGATCAAAAATCAACTCTGCATGAACTGGCAGCAGTGTATAATATTTCAGCAGAACGTGTAAGACAAATTGAAAAAAATGCTATGGATAAAATCAAAGAGGCTATGACCATTGACAGTATGATTTTAGATTAAGAGGTAGTTTATGAAACAAATTTGTTTAAATGGTCAAGAACATCAAAGCGATAAGTCTAATATATTAGAGTTATTAACGGAACTTGGCTTAACTACTGGGCGTTTTGCAGTTGAAATAGATGGGTATTTAGTTCCAAAAGCCAAACTTGCAGATACAGAACTGACCTCGGGCATGATAATTGAAGTGGTTCAAGCTGTGGGCGGTGGCTAATTTAGCACAAACTTAGTGGCAAACAGCATCAATGATTTTTCTGGCAAGAGTACCGCAAGGGGGCAGGTTTGGCAGCTTGTCCACGTCAAAAAATCGTGCATCGTTTAACTCATCTTGTTGTAATATAATTTTGCCTGACCGATATTTGGCAATAAACCCAACCATTAAATTTGTGGGGTAGGGCCAAGCTTGGCTGTTAAAATACATTGGTGTATCAATCTGTAAACCAACTTCTTCATAAACCTCACGAGCAGTAGCCCTTTCAAGTGTTTCACCAATTTCCACAAACCCTGCAATCAGTGTGTAAATATCAGTATGGCGATGATGTTTTGCTAGTAAAATCTGTGGTTTTTGAGTAGTTGGGTGCAGGCGAGTAATAGCAACAATAACGCAAGGTTGGATTTTTGGATAAATGTGATGTTGACAATGCGTGCAAATACGATGTGTGTAAATGTGATTATTCTCTAAAGTGTTTTTGATTGTTTTATGACCACATACCCCACAAAACTGATGGGTTTTATGAAAATAAATCAACTGAATTGCTTGGGAAAATAAACCAGCTAGTGTGTTATTGAGTCTACCAACCAAATGCCGATAAGCAATGAATTCACCTTGGGGTAGATTGATATCGGAGTTTGGTATATTTTGTTTATCCAGTGCAAAATTGCCATCTGTTAGGTGTATAACATCATCTAAGTTGAAATTTTGTAAATTGGTCAATTTATTTAAGGGAATCGCAAAAGGCACACCATTTTGACAAAAGATACTTTGCGCATCTATTACCCAAATAGTTCTTGTATCAATGATTGACATAAAACGGATAAATTCAATAAATCTTTTTATTCTAACATAAGAAAAGCATAAACTAGTAAAATAATTGCCAAAAGGTATAAATTAAAGAAGCAAACCCATTAAATTGTTAATGTTTTGTATTAACACCTTGCTTTTGTTATGGTTTTGTATTACGATAAAGCCATTGTTTATGATGTTTCCTTTGAATTTAGGGATTGTGTTATGTTGAAGAAAATCTTATTAGTTGCCGCAGTTGCTTTATCTTCCACCGCTGCATTTGCTGACAATGACATTGGTTGTGGTGCTGGTACTCAAATTTGGGCAGGCAAAGAAGGTAAAGTTTCCAAAATTTTAGCAGCAACCACCAATGGTAGTACTGCAAACCAATTATTTGGTATTACGTTTGGTACTTTGGGCTGTAATGGTCAAGGCACTATCAAGGCTCAAGTAGTTGAGTTTGTTGATGGTAATTCTGAAGCTTTGGCGCGCGATATGGCTGTTGGTCAAGGCGAAAATCTAAACGTTCTTGCTGAATTATTAAACATTAAAGAAGCTGACCAAGCTCATTTTTATAGTGTTGCTAAAGCAAACTTTGGCACTATTTACAGTGCAGGTAGCGCTACTGCTGATGTCGTTGCTAATCTACAAAATGTTTTGGCTGCTGATGCAACTTTAAAAGCTTACGTTTGATTTGCTTTTTTATCAAAACCTTATGGGGCTTTTCTCATAAGGTTTTTTTTTATATGAGTTTTAGGTGATTGAGTAAAAGTATATGCAGCAAACATTTACCGTAATAACATTGACATGTTTTCTAACGGCTTTTTTTTCATCAGTATTTGCTAATGAACCTACACCTTTTGATGAGGTTGTGAACGGGGTTAGCAATGACCATGGCGGTGATTGGATAACTTCGTCACACAATCATGTCAATGATTTGGATTTAATGATTAAGCAGTTTCAGCAAAAAGCAAAAAATCAGCACCTAAGCACACATAAAGTTTGGCAACGGCTTTTTTATGCCAATAAGCAGCAAATCAGTGATGTTAAATATACAAACTTCTTTTTGTCCAAAGATGGTAAAAATAATTTGCAAGCAGAATTGGACATTACGCTTGAAAAAATGTTTACCGATAACACCGAAAATTCGCCCCAGTGCCGATTTCCAGCTAGAACTGCTTGGCTAACCAAGACACTTCAGATTGATAAAAATCAACTTGCAAAAGTGAATTGCACAGCCTTTAATGACTGGTATCAAAAAATCAACCCTAACAGCATGACATTGATTTTTGCCACTGATTATATGGGTAGTCCAGGTTCTATGTTTGGACATACATTGCTTCGGATTGACCCTGTCAAAACTGAAGGAAAAAATTTAGATTTATTTGCTTATGCGCTCAATTATGCCGCTACTACTCCTAATAATGAAAATGGCATGGTTTATGCGTATAAGGGTTTAACAGGCAAATATCCTGGTAGTTATTCTTTGATGCGTTATTTTCATAAAACTAAAGAATATGGCGATTTGGAAAGTCGTGATATGTGGGAGTATGAGCTGGATTTAACCCCAGATGAGGTGGCTTTTTTAGTAGGGCATATCTGGGAGATGCAAAATGTCAATTTTCCTTATTATTTTATGGATAAAAATTGCTCATATGCTATTTTAGGTTTGATGGATTTGGTGCGTCCTGAACTGAATTTGCAAAGTAAATTTGGTTTAACGGCGGTGCCAATTGAAACTGTCAAAGCAGTCAAAAAGGCAGGGCTGATTAAACAAACCAAATATCGTCCCGCTTTAGAAACTCAAATACAAACTCAAGAAAAAACTTATGGCAAACCTTTTGCTAAAATGGCTCATAAAATGACATTGCCAGAGGTAAATCCCCAACAAGTTTTGCAAGGTCAATCTATTGAAAATCAAGCTAAATTACTTGAGTTGGCGTATGATGATTTGTATTTTCAGCATGGCAGTAAAAAGGTAAAGGCGGATTTTTCTCAAAATCGCTTACGTGAACTGCTACTACTACGCAGTCAGATAATCGTTGATAAACAAAAACCCGAACCAATTCGTCCAAAATATGATCCAACACAAGGGCATGGCGATAAACTTTGGGGGGTTTGGTTGGGTGAGATTCAAAATAAAAAAGGCGTTTTTTTGCATCATCGCGTGGCATATCATCACTTTAGTGACCCGCAAATGGGCTATGGAATGGGTCAATTGACTTTTTTGGATGGCGCAATTGGCATATATGATAATAAACTCAAATTTGATTACTTGGATGTCTTATCCGTTCATGCAATCAATCCTATTACCAGTTATAAAAAACCCTATTCTTGGGGTTGGGATTTTGGTTTTCAGCAAGTAGCTATGGATAAAGGGCAATTTAGTACTAAAAACACTCATATTGCCACCATTACCGCAGGACAAATTGGTTATGCAAAAAATTTTGGCGAACAATTGGTTTGTGGGGCGTATGTTCGTGCAGAAATGCAGGCTGTCAAAGCTATCGAAAAAGGTGGGCGTGCTGGTATTGTGCCAAAGATTCATTGTTTGGCACATTTTTCCGACCATTGGCAAGCATCGATGGATGTGAGTACACCATTTTGGCAGACTGGTGATAAACAAACGGTGGCAAATGCTCAAGTAACTTATAGTTTATCATCAGAAAATGCTTTACATTTATCTGCCCACCATGAATCTCAAAATGGTCAAGATTGGCAAAAAATGATGTTTGGGTTTTCACATTATTACTGATAACCTTTGCTGCAAATAGTGTTTGTTGCTGATGATACTGTTATGAATTTATTGATTTTATAGAAAAATTTATCAAATCGTTCTATAAAATCATCTGTTTATCTGTTTGAAATTGACTTTTTATCCCCATAATTGTCAAATTAGACTATTGTTATTTGGGGCAATTCATGACGCAGCAATTCATTTCCATTAAAGGGGCAAGAACACACAACCTAAAAGATATTTATGTAGACATTCCACGTGATAAACTGGTGGTAATTACTGGTTTGTCAGGCTCAGGCAAGTCATCTTTAGCGTTTGACACTTTATATGCTGAGGGTCAGCGCCGTTATGTGGAAAGTTTGTCAGCTTATGCTCGTCAATTTTTAAGTCAAATGCAAAAACCCGAAGTGGATAGCATTGAAGGGTTGTCACCAGCCATTGCAATTGAACAAAAATCAACCAATCACAATCCCCGCTCTACGGTTGGTACAATCACTGAAATCTATGATTATTTGCGTTTATTGTTTGCGCGAGTTGGTGTGCCTTATTGCCCAGAACATCACCAACCGATGATCGCTCAAACCATTACTCAAATGGTTGATGATATTTTGGCGCTGCCTGAAGAAACCAAATTGATGATTCTTGCTCCTGTGGTGCGTGAACGAAAGGGGGAGCACCTTGCGCTGATGGAACAGCTAACCGCTCAAGGGTTTAGTAAACTGCGCATTGATGGGGTGATTTATGATACTGATGAATTGCCAACACTCAATAAAAATCAAAAACACACTCTTGAAGTGGTGGTAGACCGATTTAAGGTGCGTAATGATTTGGGTAACCGCATTGCTGAAAGCTTGGAAGTGGCATTAAGACTGGGTTCAGATTTGGCGATTTTGTATTTTATGGATGATGAACGCAGTCAAATTTTATCCGCCAAACACTCCTGTCCTGTCTGCGAACGAGCAGTAAGTGAACTAGAGCCACGTTTGTTTAGTTTTAATAATCCTGCGGGTGCATGTCCTGTTTGTGATGGTTTGGGAAAACGACAATATTTTGCAACTGAGCGTATTGTAACTTATCCTGAAAAATCTTTAAACCAGGGGGCAATTCATGGCTGGGATAAAGTGCATGCGTATTATTTTGGAATTTTAACAACGGTTTGTCAGCATTTTGACATTGATATGGATAACCCATGGAAGGACTTATCTAAAAAACAGCAAAATATCATTTTATACGGTTCGGGTAAAGAAAAAATTAATTTTGATTTTGTGTTTGAGACTGGACGCAAATCTACCAAAACGGTGCCTTTTGAAGGTGTTTTGCCTTATCTAGAGCGTCGATATGCCACTACAACCAGTAATTTGGTGCGTGATGAATTGTCAAAATATTTATCAGATACCACCTGCAGTGCTTGCAATGGCGTGCGTTTAAATGATATTGCTCGCCATGTACAGGTTGATGGGCGAGTAATTGGTGATATCATTCATCTACCCATTGGACAGGCGTGGAACTATTACCAACATCTAAAGTTGGATGGACATAAAGGCGAAGTTGCCGATAAAATTTTTAAAGAGATTCGCGAAAGATTGAGGTTTTTAACCAAGGTGGGTTTGGATTATTTAACTTTAGCAAGAAGTGCAGAAACTTTGTCGGGTGGCGAAGCTCAAAGAATTCGTTTAGCAAGTCAAATTGGGGCAGGCTTGATGGGGGTAATGTATGTGCTTGATGAGCCTTCAATTGGGTTGCATCAGCGTGATAATGACCGATTATTAAGCACTTTAACTCATTTGCGCGATTTAGGTAATACAGTGATTGTGGTGGAGCACGACGAAGATGCCATTCGTCAAGCTGACTGCATTATTGATATTGGCGTGGGAGCAGGCGTGCATGGAGGGCGAGTTATTGCTCAGGGAAGCGCAGATGAAATTGCCAAAAATCCAGATTCCTTAACGGGACAATACCTATCAGGTAAAAAACAAATTGCCATTCCAAGTTATCGAAAAAAAGCCAAAACTCAATCTGTTCAAAAAGGCAAAAAAACAGTTCAAGAGCCTATGTATTTAGAGCTTTTTGGCGCTCGAGGAAATAATTTAAAAAATGTGGATTTAACCATACCAATTGGGGTGATGACCTGCATTACAGGAGTGTCTGGTTCTGGAAAAAGCACATTAATTAATCAAACACTTATGCCAATTGCTGCCGCTCAATTAAACCGAGCAACTACTTTAACTGCTGAACCTTATGACAAGATTGTAGGGCTTGAATACTTAGATAAAATGGTGGATATTGACCAATCGCCGATTGGACGTACGCCTAGAAGTAATCCTGCTACTTATACAGGCGTTTTTGCCTTAATTCGTGATTTATTTACACAAACACCCGAATCTCGCGCTAGAGGTTATAAAGCAGGCAGGTTTAGTTTTAACGTTAAAGGCGGACGTTGCGAAACTTGTCAGGGCGATGGCTTGATTAAGGTGGAAATGCACTTTTTGCCCGATATGTATGTACCCTGTGATGCTTGTCATGGCAGACGTTATAACCGTGAAACATTGGAAGTTCACTACAAGGGAAAATCCATTGCAGATGTTTTGGATATGACGGTTGAAGAAGCGCTGGTATTTTTTGAGGCAATTCCTGCTATCCATCGACGTATTGAGGCGTTGGCAGAGGTGGGATTGGATTATATTCGTTTGGGTCAATCAGCAACAACATTATCAGGTGGTGAGGCTCAGCGGGTAAAACTTGCCAAGGAACTATCCAAACGTGACACAGGTCAAACCTTGTACATTTTAGATGAGCCAACAACTGGTCTACATTTTGCTGATATTGATAAACTTTTACACATCTTGCATGCCTTGCGTGATAAAGGCAACACCGTTGTTGTCATTGAGCATAATTTAGATGTAATAAAAACCGCTGACCATATTATTGATTTGGGTTATGAAGGTGGTGATGGTGGTGGTCAAATCGTTGCTGTTGGTACGCCTGAAGAGGTTGCAAAGGATGAAAAATCACACACAGGCAGATTTTTAAAATTAGTTTTAGATAAAACATAATTCAAAAACAAATAAGAGGGCAATCATGAGATTTGGGTTGTTTTTGTTGATATTGTTGGTAAATATTGCGCATTCGGCAAATTTTCATGTAGAACCAAAATACATCACTACAGGCAATGATTTTAATCAATTATGTGCTGATGATTGTCCTGTTTTAAATTATGGATTGATTAGCACCAACGATTTATGGGTTCAGCATATTATTAATACTAATGTTTTATCAGTTTTTGGCAGCGTGGGTGGTGAAAATTCGCCACAGGACCTATTGTATAAAGAGTTTGCTAAAATTGGTCAGCCAACCGATAAACAATTAACTGATTTTTTAAAACAATCTGAATTAAATATCATCCAAACCCATCAAGAACTTATTAATGAAAATCCAGACCAGCATTCACCTTTAATTGATATTTCCGCCAGACCTAATTATTTGGGTCATCAAGGAGATTTAGAATTATTTTCCATTAGTGAGTTTTATCAAGTTGGCGATATGGCTGGAACAGGAAGTATTAATTATTTTGTGTTTGATATGATAGAATCTCGACAATTAACTTTGGATGATATTTTATTGCCAAACACAAAAGAAAAATTAGAAAATATGGTAAAAGAAAAATTTTTTAATGCGTTAAAAAAAGGCAAAGTTGATATTAAAAAACATGAAAAAAAATGGTCATTTTTTTTAACCAAAAACTTTATATTTACTAAAGATGGCATAAAATTTTTATATCAACCAGAACAAATTACTCCTTACAATATGGGAATGCCTGAATTTGTTATTGGTTATGCAGATTTAAAAAATATTGTAAAACCTGAATATTTAAAATAATTAATAAAACATATAAATATGACAAATAGTTGTTTTTTAATAGATACTCATACACATTTTGATATTTTGGAATATCAAGATAATTTGGAAAAATATGCAATTAATGCTTATAATAATGGCATAAAAGAACTGGTAATTATTGGTTTGATGGCGGATTCGTTTAAACAAATGGTGGTTTGTCAAAAAAAATTAAATCACTTAAATTTAAATTTAAAAACCCATTTAGCTTTTGGACTGCATCCTTTATATATTAAAAATCAACAACAAGAAGATTTGTATATTTTAGAAACGTATATTAAAAAATATCCAAGCATTGCTATAGGTGAAATTGGTTTAGATACGTTTGAAAAATCTTTAAAAGAAGAGAATATTTATCAAAAACAAAAAAATTTTTTTATAGAACAAATTCAAATTGCAAAAAAATATGATTTACCCATTTTATTGCATATTCGTAAAGCCCATGCCGATGTTTTAAAAATATTAAAACAAGAAAAATACAATCCATATCATCAAGGTGGCATTGCCCATAGTTTTAGTGGCGGAATAAATGAAGCAATTGCTTTTGTACAAATGGGATTTAAATTAGGCATTACAGGTCAAATTACCAACCCAAATGCTAAAAAACTACGACAAGTGGTAAATACTGTATTTTGTAAATACGGTGTTAGTGCATTTGTCATAGAAACTGACAGTCCAGATATGCTACCAATACCTTGCCAAAAACAAGGATATACATTGAATGAGCCTGCTAATTTGATTTATGTTTTACAAGAACTGTCAAATTTATTTAATATGGATAAAAAAATATTAGCCGATAAACTTTGGGAAAATAGTTACCAAGCGTTAAAAATAAACGAAACGAATAATTAATTAATGTGTTATAATTGGCAAGTTTAATTAAAATTTTTTTATCTTAATTTATTTATGAGTCATTCATCAAATCGCCGTTTTATTGGTACGCGCACGTTATACGAAAAGAGTTTTGATGCTTTTGTCAATGCTCACGTTTATATTATTGGTGTGGGCGGTGTTGGTTCATGGGCGGTAGAAGCGCTGGCACGAACAGGCATTGGCGCATTAACCTTGGTGGATTTGGATGTTTTGGTTGAAAGTAATGTTAATCGCCAATTACCTGCGTTAACTCAAACTTTTGGCATATCAAAAATAGAAGAAATGGCAAATCGTGCTAAAAATATTAATCCAGATATTAATATTTTTTTGGTGGATGATTTTTTAAATTCAAATAATGTTCAAGATATTTTACCAAATAAACAAACCATAATGCAGCTAAGACAGCAAAATAAATCAATTATTGTTTTGGATTGCACGGATGATATTCAGGCAAAATTAGCAATTGCATTACATTGTCGATTTAATAAAATCAAGCTAATTATCTCTGGTGGAGTAGGCGGTAAAATAGACCCAACCAAAATTGGTGTCGCGGATTTAAAAGAAGTGACTCATGACCCATTATTAGCAAAATTACGTCAAAATTTAAAAGATAAAAATATTAACAAAGATTTAAAAAATAAGTTTGCCATGAAATGTGTTTATTCTAATGAACCGATTAAAATGGCAAATGCTTGTGAAAGTGGTTTGAATTGTGGAGGTTATGGTTCTGCGGTAACTGTAACGGCAACCGTTGGCATGATAATGGCGGCAGAATGTCTAAAAATGATAGCAGATTTAACAAAAGATACTTAAAAATTTTTGAATAATTTTTTATGATTGCATTATAAATCATTTTAATAACATTATTCATCATTAACAAATAAAATAATATTGTTAAATGTTTAATTTATATTTATTGGATTAATATATGAAAATTTTACAATCAAAATATTTTCGTCCACGTAAAATTATGACGGAAAATTACCGAGATAATCAATATTTCATTGAGGTTAAAGAATTAGAACAAGAAATCACTGCAAATAATACGCCATTTGAAGAGCTGATTGATTCAATGATGCCAAATATCAATTTTAATGGCGATAATATTGTGATTAAAAAGGAACATTTGGTAAAATTTGTTAAATGTGAAGATTATCATACCGTTTATTATGATTCTAAAAGTAATACGTTTTATGAGGGTGAATTATGTTACTTTTATCCAGAATTTGAATTTTTTTTATTATTAAATGAAGATTTGAGTAATGAATATGATAAACATATTTTTGAATCTGGATTTTTAAAAGTAGAGAAATTAGGTTATAATTCTAACAATCCAAATTCTCTAAAGAATATTAAAGAATTTTTTAATTTATTTTTAGAGAAATATATTTCAAGTGAAGCAAAAATTTTATTGCTTTTAAAAGAAGGAAATGATTTAGTCTTTAGACATCAAACCATTAAACCTTATAAACTAGATTTAGAATTAATGTATAACGATAATTTTATATCTGTACATAATAAAATTCAAAATGATTTAAAACATAGCAAAAAAGGTGTGGTGTTACTTCACGGTTTGGCAGGTACAGGAAAAACCAATTACATTAAATGGCTAACTGCACAAATACCTGATAAAGATTTTATTTTTGTGCCAAATAACTTGATTGGTGCTTTAGCAGAACCACAATTTATGAGTTTATTGATTGGGCGTAAAAATTCTATTTTGGTATTGGAAGATTGTGAGAACTATATTGCTGAACGAGTGGGTGGCGGCAATACGACAGATGTGGTGGCAACCATTTTAAATATTGCAGATGGTATTTTATCTGATGTTTTAGAATGTCAATTTATTTGTACCTTTAATGCAGATTTAATGGATATTGACCATGCATTACTAAGACGTGGTCGATTGATTGCAGAATATAAATTTGACAAATTGGCTACTGAAAAATGCAATCAATATTTAAAATCACTAGACAAACCAATTTTTGTAGAAAAACCCATGACATTGGCAGAGCTTACTCATATTGATGAGGCTGAATATAAAGAAGTTACGCCAAAAAGCCAATTTGGTTTTACTGGTTAAATAGTATCAATAAAAAAATGCATTAGAAAAATTGATGACAGTCATCAATAATTTGGCAGTTTGGAAAATGACAGTGCGGGTTTTTTTTGTTAAAATAGCCGTACTGTTTATTTTTTTATTTAAAAAATAAATCTAGTTAGCTTGCCGCCAACCAACTATGTAAAATTTACGTCAAAAGGATAATCCATGACTATTATTAAGCAAGAAGATTTTATTGAATCTATTTGTGATGCATTTCAATATATTAGTTATTACCACCCGACCGATTATATTAAAGCCTTAACTGAAGCTTTAGAGCGTGAAGAGAATCCAGCCGCAAAGGATGCTATGACTCAAATTTTAGTCAATAGTCGTATGTGCGCTGAAGGTCATCGTCCTATCTGCCAAGATACGGGCATTGCGACGGTGTTTTTAAAAATTGGTATGAATGTGCAGTGGGACAGCACTATGACAATTGCTGAAATGGTTAATGAAGGTGTTCGTCGTGCTTATACCAACGCAGACAATACACTACGTGCATCTGTCTTGGCTGACCCTGCTGGAAAGCGCATTAATACCAAAGATAATACTCCCGCAGTGATTCATATGGAGGTAGTTGCTGGCGACAAAGTTGAAGTAACTTGTGCAGCCAAGGGCGGCGGTAGTGAAAATAAATCAAAACTTGCCATGCTAAATCCGTCGGACAGTATTGTGGATTGGGTATTAAAAACAGTGCCAGAAATGGGTGCTGGCTGGTGTCCACCGGGTATTTTAGGAATCGGTATTGGCGGTACTCCTGAGAAAGCAACACTTTTGGCAAAAGAATCGTTGATGAGCCATATTGACATTCATGAATTGCAAGATAAAGCTAAAAGTGGCGCAGAATTAACCACAACCGAAGCTTTAAGATTGGAATTATACGAAAAAGTCAACGCACTTGGTATTGGTGCTCAAGGTTTGGGCGGTTTAACTACTGTGCTTGATGTGAAGATTTTAGACTATCCAACACATGCGGCGTCTAAGCCTGTGGCAATGATTCCAAACTGTGCTGCTACTCGTCATGTAGAATTTGAATTAGATGGTTCAGGTCCTGTTGAGCTTTTGCCACCTGATTTTGATGTCTATCCTGATATTACCTACAATCCTGAAAATGGAAAACGCGTTAATGTAGACACATTAACTAAAGAAGAAATTGCCGATTGGCAAACGGGTGATGTGTTATTATTGTCAGGCAAAATTTATACTGGTCGTGATGCCGCCCATAAACGCATGACGGATATGTTGAATCGAGGTGAGCCTTTACCAGTTGATTTTACAAACAAAATCATTTATTACGTTGGACCTGTTGATCCTGTGCGTGATGAAGTGGTTGGACCTGCTGGACCAACAACTGCGACGCGCATGGATAAATTTACTCGCCAAATGCTTGAACAAACAGGGCTTTTGGGTATGATTGGTAAATCAGAACGCGGTCAAATTGCTTGCCAAGCCATTGCAGATAATAAAGCAGTGTATTTAATGGCGGTCGGTGGTTCGGCGTATTTGGTATCAAAAGCGATTAAAAAAGCTAAGGTAGTTGCCTTTGCTGAACTTGGCATGGAAGCAATCTATGAATTTGAAGTTAAAGACATGCCTGTAACTGTCGCTGTGGATAGTCGCGGTACCTCGGTTCATGCGACCGCTCCAAAAATTTGGCAAGCCAAAATTGGTAAAATTCCTGTCAAACAAGACTAAAAATCAAATTCATCATCAAATCCCCTTTATGTTTAAAGGGGATTTTATTTGGCTTGCACTGTTTCTTGGGTATCGTGATAAAATAAAGCTTTTTCAAATTCAGGAAGAGCGGTTTTCATCAGACTACCAACAACCATTTGCGGTTCAGAAGGTTCAAAGCCAAGCAAGGCTTCTCGTTCTTTGATTCGTTGGATGGCTTGTTTAAAAGCACTTTCAAAACTGGTATTGGCTCGCAAAGCTTCAGCAAAAAATGCTTCTCCAAAATAACTAAGTTCAGCGCCAGGCTGACAGCCGAAACTGGCTCGGTCGGCTTTTGAGGCGGTAATAATCACGGTGGTTGGTGAGGACAATTCATCAATAAATGTGCCTGAATAGCAAGATGATACTACAATCACTCGCCAACGTATACCTGCATTATCCAGTGTTTGTTTTAACCATTTTGGATTAATATCTTCTAATTCTAAGGGTGGATTGTCCAGTACAATGTCGCCTAAAACCTTACCAGATTCATCCACTGCACCATGTGAACTTAGGACTAAAAATAACACGTCTTCACTGGCATTCATTTTTTTACCAAGATGTTTTAAGACGCGGTCAAGACTGGTTTGACTGGCGATAGGCTCAGATTGCCAAGTATATGGGTTATTGACCAATGCCAACGAGCGACCTTTCATACCAAAACGCACATCAAAGAGTCGCTGGGCTTCGGTGATTTCACCTGCAAAAACACTTTCAGGATAACC